>JAQVZT010000163.1 GCA_028708055.1 Methanothrix sp. | reverse complement strand
GGGAAGACGCCCAGGAGGAATACGCCGAGCACCTGGATGACAGGAGAATCGGATACGTACTGATGCAGGACAAGGACCGAGACAAGTTCAAGTTCTACAACAATATGACCAGAACGGAAAAGGGATATTGAATCGCAATGGTGCAATGGCGCGTGATCCCAACAGCTCTTGCACCATATTCATTTAAAACGACAGCAACTAGAAATGAACTCTAAATTATAGATCTGAGGCCAATAATAGTATTCGCGATAGATCAACACTGAATATCTTAAATCTTTGAATAAAGGGACGGAGCCCACAGGGAATTTATTGGGCGTATGTAATTATTAGGCTCCAAAAATAGATGAATCTTTTAATATTTAAATTTTTTAAAATTAGTCTGATCGCATTTTATGCCAATAATAACATTCCTAGTACTATCTGTAATAATAACCAATCACTGTCGATCCTGTCTCAATCACAGAAGATAATGAGTATATATTTGCTGATACTTTGACTAATAGCGGCAATTTTTATCACTACTAGATCGATCGCTAGAAAGTCATTTAAACCATTACGATTACTATGAATAATATGAGTTCTAATGTTAACCATCGTTTTGGATATCTTGAAAGCGACTGTCATGCAAATTTCCATCTGGAAATGGGAGGTGCGCATAATTGTCAAATATGGCTTTGACTGGAGGTATGAGGAACTCTGGGACCGCTATTAAAAATAATGTCCCTGACATTAGGTTCATAAATCCAAATTGATCGCCAATAAAACCATCTATTTTGCTTTGAGAGCTTACGAAGATCGCTCTATGCAGCCAATTTGATAAAAATATATTTAGTACATACATATTGCACAATACATTTTTATTGCTATAATTCCGATAAAAAATACATCGTGATGTTAATTATTTTAGCAAACTTTTTATACATTGAAAATTGAATCATAAAATAATGCACTTATCAGAAGAAGCAACCAGCCATTCTGAGGACAATATGCACCTAACATACATTCCAGGGAGGACTAAATAGCATTCCTTTAAGCATATAGGCGAGTTAGCGCAATTTAAGGAGTGAAGTACAGGAAAACGACTCGCTTAACTGCACATAGAAGGGCCAGATTCATTGAAGGGGGGAAGGGAAATTACTTTTGACCATAAGCAGACTACCGTTTACTATCCAGGGGAGCAGGATTTCATCGAGGTGGATGAAGGGGTCGCGCCTCTTCTATTAACGCTATGGGACGCAAAGATAAGAACCTGCAATTCTTGCGAAGAGAACGAGCCGGGAATAATCTGGATAGAGTTCTATTCAATGAAAGAAGTCGAGAGGCTCTTGACGATATTGATAAAATCCCTGGGAGATCGGGTCCATAGTCATCCGGAAGTTAATGATTGGTTCTCCTATCGAATATTGGGTCATGAGGGCGAAAAACTTCCACCATGGCGTTTCGATGCTTATCCTAATTTAAGTCCAATGGTGCCCAATCAAAGGAGCATATACCCTAAGAAGATATTTGAGAGCAGAGTTGAGCTTTCTGTTTCAGTGCGTTTCCCCAAAGAGGATAGTCAGATAATTCTTGATCTTGTCGGCAAATACCTGAGAAAAGGCATTGATAACTTCGAGGAACTGAGTGATGCCCAATGGGACTATGTGAAGCAATATATCCCGCTGCAGCCATGTAATAGAGTGTTTAAAACAGAAGATCGGAAAATCTTGGACGCTGTCCGATATGTGTTGAAGACCGGTTGTACCTGGACGGAGATTCCCCGTAAATATGGCTCTTATTTGGCAGTCCGCACAAGGCTAAAGAAATGGTCTGCAGAGGGTGTTCTAGACCCAATAATTAGCAGTATCGAGAGTGAAGACGTATATAAAGAGAGGCTTTCGAAGTATTTGAATGTCAAAGAAGATCAAATGACCTCTACGAGAAAGAGGACTGCAAATAGCACGATGTCCTCAAGAGGAGAAATGGCTCCAATGTCTGTATCTCAATGATCTTGGCGAGAATAATTTTGACAGGACTGCGATTAAGCAATAAAATAAGGACTAATTATGATAGAAGACACTTTATCCTTTAGCGGACTTCAATCAAGCTTAGATAAGATCATCTCGTTCTCAGAGAACGACATGATGCATTCTGAAAAACTGCTTAGATGGGACGAATTCGGTGGATTATGGTCTCAGGAAGACAGAACTAATTTAAATGGCCTTCGGAAGAGAATTACGATAGATTCAGAAGGTAAGAAGATCTTGACGTTACCCCTAACTCGGCAGGAAAAAGCCTGGGCAGCTAATTTTGTCTGGCGAGTTATGCTTGCGGAAAAGTTACTTTGATATTTAATCTTATAATTTTTATTTTTTAAATTAAAGATATTAATTGCTTATCTGGATCTTTCGTCATATCTGTATTGTATCACGTTATCAATTCGATTGTTCGTGATTTAAACTTTAAATATAAGAAAATTTTTATTGTGATACTAAAAGCAAAAGACTTTAATACTTAAAAGATCTTAATTAAGTTATTAATTAGGTAATGTCATGACCTCTACTGAGCGATCGGCTTCTCCTCGCGTCGTTTTTTCTTACTTAGCGTCAGCAATGAATAATATTTTCTCTAATTTGAAATTAAACTATACAAACTTAAAAAAATCATTACAAAATAGAATTTCCAAAATATCGAGCTGGTTAAAAAGAGCAAATAAACACCCCCAAAAATCCGCTAGCGATCTAAAGACGACCATAATTCATGAGCAGATACAAATCGAAACTCTTCCCGCCATCTGCTCGGGAAACAATATCTATGACAAAGCAGGAGAGACCAGTTCTTCAATAGATGTTTACTGGTGCGAAAGAGGTCTGGGCCTCTCAGACTTAGGCCAATTCGAAAATGCCCTGGAGTCCTATAAAAGAGCCCTGGAGATAAATCCACGCTCTTTTAAAGCCCTCAAGAATAGAGCCAATGTACTCTACCGAATCGGCAGATATGAGGAGGCTATAGACGACTTTGGTAAGGCTCTTGAGATAAATCCACATCTTATAGATGTCTGGTGTGGCATGGGCAATGTCATGGGCAAATTGGGCAGATACAAAGAGGCTGTATCAGCTTACGAAAATGCGCTCAAGATTAACCACTCCTATATCGACGCTTGGGTAAGCAGAGGCATAGCTTTAGGGAACATGGGTCGCTACCAGGAAGCTGTAGAATCATTTGATAGAGCACTTGAGATCAATCCATTGCTGAAAGAAGCACTGTACGGAAAATACCTTGCCCTGCAAAAAACCAAGCGCGGTGAAGAGCTCATAAGGATAACTGAGAAGGTAATCACCATGAAGAAGGCCATGGTGCCACTGCCCATTCCCGTCGCCAGCAGTACATCAGGAAACTTCTTAGTTCCGGTAAGCGAGGACTTCGCGTCCTATTTCTTGAAGGCCGGATCGGAGTTCTACAAAAAAGAGTGTTTCGAAGATGCAGCTAATTGCTACGAAAAAGCTACCGCAATCACTCCCCAAATTGCGGATGCATGGTATGAAAAAGGTTTAGCATTATATAAATTGGGCCTTTACGAAAAAGCTATTTCGTCCTTTGAAGGTGCCTTGAATATAGATAATCGCTATTTGGATGCCTGGAATAACAAAGGAGTAACCCTTGATAAGCTGGGGAGATATGAAGAGGCAATACGTTGCTACGATGCGTTTTTAGAAATCAAACCGTGGGATACCAGAGCTTGGCGAAATAAAGGTCTCCTTAGAAGAAAGCTTGGTCAATACAAAGAGGCATTTATCTGCTTCGATAACGTCATCAAGATAGATCCCAAGGACTATTCCAGCTGGTGTGCAAAGGCTGAGATTCTCTGTAAGTATTTGGGCCGCTATGACGAAGCTTTAGAATGTTACGATGAGGCCTTGAAAATAGATCCTGCCAACAGCTCCATATGGTTTGATAAAGGCGTTTGTCTCTACGAACTGGGTCGGTACAATAATGCCCTCTTCAGCTACGATAAGGCTATAGAAATTAACCCAGAAAGCTCAAAATTTTGGAATAATAAGGGAATTGTTCTAAAAAGATTGATCCGCTACAGTGAGGCTATCAAGTGCTTCGACAAAGCGAAGGTGCTCGATGAAAGGAATGCCTCACCATGGTACAATAGAGGTCTTACTCTGGATGAGATGGGCCAGTATGAAGAGGCTATCAGATCCTTTGATAAGGCCCTGCAACTGGACCCGGAGAATGCCGATACATGGAATAACCGGGGAGTTACCTTAAAGAACCTGGAGCTCTACGACGAAGCCATCAAATCTTTTGAGTGTGCCATAGGAAGCAATCCCAGTTATGCCATGGCCTGGAACAACAAGGGCAATGTTCTCTCTGCTTTACACAGATACAATGATGCTGTGGACTGTTTCGAACGAGCTACAGATATCGATATTAACTACTTCGATGCCTGGAACAACAAAGGCAATGCTCTCGCACAATTGCAGAGCTATGAAGATGCCATTTACTCCTACGAAAAAGCAATTGAGATAGACCCATGCGACACAAAGACGTGGTTCAACAAAGGAATAACCTACATTAATCTGGGCCAATATGATGATGCCATAAAATGTTTTGATGAAGTTTTGGAGATTGATCTATCGTCTATTTCAGCTTGGATTTACCGCGGAATTGCTCTGCATCGACTAAACCGATATGAAGATGCTTTGGCCTCCTTTGAAGAGGCCTTGGAGATTAATACATCAGATCCAGCCGCATGGCATTTCAAGGGAGAGGTCCTCAATAAGCTAGGACTTAAAGATGAATCAGATGATGCTTTTGCCAAGGCGGCATCGCTGGGCTGGAAGTGGGAAGTTGCGATACACTGAATGGCGCAATGCGGATTCTATAATCGCAGCGCAACAAGACCCTCTTCACCAGTGGCAACTACTCCTGCATCCTCAACCGCCTAAACCGGAACATCACCGAGCTGGATGTGCGCCGGCCAACACCCTCTTCCAGCTCATGACCATACTGGAGGAGAGCCACCACAGCCTCCTGATCGTCGAGCACGACACGCTCCTTTACGAGGATGCCGAAATCTTATCGCTATGCGGACTGTAATAAGCTCGCTCGGTGTCGGTATCAATGCAGGGGCCTCTCCGCCTCAATAGCTCCTCGGCCTGTGGATCTGCTGATTCTCCCGCTCAGCGGGAAACTTCTTAGGCAAGCCCTTTATTTGGTACCAGTTGAAGGCGGTATAATATTTCAGGAAGCTGAGAACCCTAATGGAGATATCACCTTTTTCATTCCGCGCCCCCCTTTACGATGCGGTCCGCAAAGACAATTGGGCGGTCCTTCTCACCAGCCTTGATAGAGCCTCCCAGCTTGTGAGCCTGGCGGAAGGTGGCCTAGTAAGGGCATTTGGTGGTCCAAGGCTTGCGCTAGGAAATAATGCACTCAAAACGACACCCATTTCGAACCTGCCGCACTCTATATCATATACCGGTATCAACTACTAAGTTGCTTGCTGCGGGGTGCGCAGTTTGACTATCATCCATAATTCTCCGGTCGTTTGAGGACAACGGTATCGGATATCTTATTGAATAAACGCTGTCGATTCTTGGAAAGCGCAAACCAGCCGATGAGGCAATCCACCGGAAGTAAAAATGCCTTTCCAAATGCCTCGACTGCTGCATCTTTATAGCTAATATCTTCACCCAGTGGGCCTGTTACTACTATGTTCAGGACCATCTTGCCCAGCGACTGGCCTCTGTAACCTTCCAGTGCCGTCCAGTAAATGAATAGCGCTCCTGCCAGCAGAAGGATTCCAACAATGCTCAGGGCTTCTATTTTTATAACCACTAAAACTCTGTACCAGATGATGCCCATGAGAAGGACATCGATCAGCCAAGCCCAGAAGCGCTCATTCCAGCTCGACAGTACGACTCTTTCGTCCATTAGAACTCCTTTCAGAATTACCCCTTTAAAGGAGAAGGCCGGGGGATAATTAGCTGGCCTTCTTCTGTTTCTTCCTGTACATGTATCCGCCGGCGGCTAATATGATAATGAGGACAATTGCCGCGGGCAAAAGCAGTGATGCTGAAGCGGCCTTAACCACGACCGG
>JAQVZT010000162.1 GCA_028708055.1 Methanothrix sp. | reverse complement strand
TCACGTTATCCAACAATATGCCAAATGTGGAACGGGTGATGCGGGCCGCCTTCCAGTCAGATGAGAGGCTGCGAGAGACCCTCAGGGAGGTTTTCAGGGAGCTGGGGCTTTCCGCCCGTGAGTTTTCCAAGCTGTCGGCAATTCCGCAAAGCACTCTTTATAAGATCCTGTCCGGCCACAGGGACCCTAATATCACCACGCTGCGCCAGATTGTCAGGACGATTCGCCAGCTTGAAGGCACGGAGGGGAACTTCATCGCCATAATCGCCGCCCGCCCGGTTCTCGACAAGATCAGCGAGAAGAAGATGAAGATCGGCGACAAGATGCTTACCCTGCGGGAGTACTCGGCAACCACCATCGAGGAGGCCATAATCGCCGCGATAAGAGCGGAGAGAGACGGAGCCTCGGCCCTGGTCTGCGCCCCCATCGTCAGCCCGACGGTGGAGAGACTGCTCTCCATTCCCGTCGCCACCATAATTCCCAGAGACAGCGTCATCCGGGCGATTGAAGTTGCCGCCAGAAAGATTGAGTGAGAATATGCACGAAGAACGGCATGAGGAAAGCTATGAAAAAAGGGTTTGAGGAAATGGCATGACAATTAAATCAACTGCCATTATGATAATGGCTGCTTTACTCGCAATTCCATTGGCGTTGTCTCTCTTGCTGGCGGTAGCAAGCAGCCAGAGCACCCCGCCACAATACCAGAGCGTCAGCGGTGAATTTGCCCAGAAATGGATTAAGGATTTTCAGGAAAAGAACGGCAAGTCCCCTCCTCAGCAAGAGGATAGCCAGAGAAATGATGATGGTGAAGAGAACGGGACCGACTTATGGAACTGGGGAAATGCTCCCCGGGGCAGCAAGATCGTTGATGGCAATCTGGTAACCGATCCATATTATCTCAGGCCGCTCCTGAATCTGTCCAGCGACTGGATGGGCGAGAGCTACACAGATTCCACTACCGGCCTTCCCATGGAGACCTACTCAGATCCATTGACCGGCAAGAAGATCTACGTCTACCTCAATCCCACCAATTCGAAGCCCATCTTTACCTACTCCACATATCCGGATCCCAAGACAGGCAATCTGGTCTACGAATACATTGACCCCATGACCGGAAAGGAGGTTTATGCCAGCTCTGCTCCCATCGATGTGATCAATCTCCTGGCGGGAAGAATTGCTGCCCAGTCGGCCAATAGCCAGAATGAGCCCTGGACCAGGCTGTAGTCAGGATCTGGCAAAATTGGCAAATGCATATACCGACATATACCAACATATCCCAACATATACCAACATATCCCAAGCTTATTGAATGCGTATTGAATGGCACGAGCAGGACACACGAAAGACATATGCGAGGCATACGGAAAGGCTTTTATTTCTCGCCCACCTTTATTTTCGTACGGGGTTAGTATGAGGGCAGCATTGGCAATATTACTGCTGGCGGTATGTCTAATGGCCGCGGGCTGCTATGCTCAGAATAGCAGCCATTTCAAGAGTGTGGGCGGGGATTTCGGCAAAAAGCTGATAAATACCATTAAATCCAGCGATGCCGAGCCAACGGCGGCAGCGAGCGGTAGCAATGGCAGCCTGTGGAGCTGGGGAAGTTCGCCCAAGGGATCTCTACTTATTGACGGCAACCTGGTTGGCGATCCTGCATATACGATGAAAAAGCTCAATGTTGTCAAGAACTGGCTGGGGGATTCTTTCGTGGACCCATACGGCACAGCATCTCCTGATTATACCTATACAGATGCTCAAACCGGTGAGCCGGTTACCACTTATGTGGATCCGGTTACTGGCCAATATTACTACACATATACGGATTCCAAGTCAGGAAAGACGGTTTACGTCTACTTCAATCCGGAAACCGGAGTGCCGACCTATACCAGCTATTTGCCGCCGGTCTCCGGCCAAAACGGAACGCAAAAGCAATCCAAGTCCAATTTCAATCTGCCGCCTATATTCAGTTAGACACTCGAAAGGCTTTTATGGCTCAGGATTAAAGCGACAGAGGTGGGGTTTGGTATGAAGACTGCATTGGCAGCGATGATAGTATTGATGGCCTGTCTCTTGGCAGCGGATTGCTTTGCTCAGGACAGCGGCCGCTTCCAGAGCGTGGGCGGAGAATACGGCAGGAGCGTTATTGGCACATTCAAGACCAGCGATGCAGCACCGTCCTCCGATAATAGCAGCAACGGCACTGGCAACAACCAGCTGTGGAATTGGGGAACTGCGCCCAAGGGAAGCCTGATCAAGGATGGAAAGCTGGTGGATGATCCGTTCAACACCTGGAAAGCCCTTAATTTATCGAACGGCTGGATTGGTGAGGTTGAGACTGACCCATTCACAGGAAGGTCCATCTACGCTTATAAAATACCCAGCACAGGGGAGATAAAATACTTCTACATTGATCCTTACACCGGAGCGGCGGTTTACGTAGACAGAGGAAGTTCCATTTCAAATGATGCCGGCAATGCAGACTCAAATTACGCCCTGCCTTCGATCTTCCGCTAGAGGGTTTCGCAGAAACAGGCCAAAAGGCAGTCAGATCAATTTGGAAAAAATGGAGAGTGTGGATTGATGAAATATTTAGCTATATTTGCCATATTTTTATGCATAGCAGGCCTGACCATGGCCGCAGACTATACCGATCAGCAGAAGGCTATCATGCAGGGCCTGCGCCTGTCGTACCAACTTGGGGAAGCGCATCAAAAGTATATGACCGGCGGAGATGTATCAACCTTCAACGCCTTAATCGATCAGTGGAACTCCTGGGTGCAGACCAACTTCGGCCAGGACCCCAATCTGCTCATGCAGAAGGTAACCGGCCCGGCAGACCTCAGCAAGCCCTATCTCCTGGCCAATAACACCACTCAGGGCGGAATAGTGCACTCTATTGACGGATCGAATAACCGATCATCCAAGTACACTACTAACGATGTTAATCTGTTACCCCAGGGTGTGGCCGATCAATGGCGAAGGGATAATCCCGGAATGGGCGACGGCTACCTGAGCGGGGTTTAAGCCCTGGTTCAGATCCCGTATCTTTTTTCCTATTTGCATTTGACTTTTCACCAAGCAGCTTATCAATAGATACAGCTTAACCAAATCATATCTATTAGATGATGAAAATACATGACAATTGTGCGAAATCTTGACGATGCCGCTATCGATAGGCTAAAGGCCCATGCTTATGAGAATAAGCGACCACCGGAAGCAGAAATTCGGCCTATTCTTAATCAATCGCCCAAAGTGAACAAGGCTTGCGCCCGCCAAATTGCCCTCCGAATCCGAGCGCGATTGAAAGGCAGGACGTTTCCTGATTGCGCGGAAATTGTCCGCGTAGACCGGGAGCGATGACAATAGCAGTCGATGCCGGTGCATCTATGGCTGCATATGACTGATCTCTCCAGCGCAGGAAAGGCCTTTGCCTCTGGAAACCCTTATATTCTAGATCTGCTTAGCGGATGGCCCGTGCATAATCCCGAGATAAATACGGAGACGGTAATCACCGTAATGGGCTTTTTAGGGGCCATATTGCTCCTCCTTGATGTAGTGGTTATCAGATGAATTTCAATTTTCCAAAAATATAATCCTGGAGGTCTTCTGTCATACCAGGCTAATGTAATGAGGTGGGAGAGGGTCAGGAAGGAGGAATAGGACCTGCCCTCTCTCTTGTTTGGCAGAGCACTTATCATCATTGTTGTTGATGATAGATCTATTTTAAACACATATTACACCGTCCTTGCATTTAACACTTTCGGTATTTTAACCAAGTGAAAAAAAAAAACCAACGAAGATTTTTATACTGCAGTAGCCGCCCAATCGAGATGGGCGAAGATTAGAAGTAGCAGCGGTGTCTATCAGCAGTTGTATCCAACTTGAATTGGAAAATTCACAGACAGAGCAAAAAGGAGGCGAAACCGCCATTGCAGAGCAAGGAAGGCCATCTTGAAAAGGCCCTGATCGTGTATGAGAGGATGCTGGCCCTGGAGATGGATCAGGTGCAGCGCGCCAACATACAAAAGAGGATCGGCGATAGTTGCCTGGAGATCAACCGGCAAAAAAATGATCCGTCAGCCTGCGAGAGCGCTATCACCGCCTATGAAGAGGCTCTGACCACTTTTTCTCAGGAGAGCCATCCCATTGCTCGCGCCAAAGTCATGAGGGGCCTGGGCACTGCCTATGCTGCTCTTGCCGATCATAGTAGCCGGGCGAGAAACCTCAATCAAGCGGCCATTTGCTGGAAAGAGGCCCTGCAAGTCTTCACTCCTTCGGAGGCTCCCAATGAGCACGCAGCCATTCAAAATGAGCTAAGTGGAGCCTACCGAAAGCTGGCAGAGCTGGAGAGCCGGGAGGAAAACGGCAAACGGGCGGTAGCAGCCTGCAAAGCGGCTCTTGCCGCCCTCAATCCTGTAGACAGCCCCCTTCAATTTGCAGCCGCTAAGGCCTTCCTGGCCGGCAGCTATCTGGCTCTTGCCCGGTCCGCAAATCCCGCAGACCATAAGAGGCTCTGCAAAGATGCGATTTCAGCTTACCAGGAGGCCATCCAGCACTATTGCCCGGCAAAAAACCCCCTGCCGTACGCCGCCATGAAGAACAACCTGGCCATCGCCTATCTTTCCCTCTCTGAAGCAGAGGACCGGAAGGAAAACTGCCGGATGGCTCTCGCCGCCTGCCGGGATGCTCTGGTCTGCAGAACCGAGAAAGAGCAGCCTCTGGCCTACGCCGCCACGCAGAACAACCTGGCAAGTGCTTACCTCGCCCTGGCGGAAGAAGCGGGTGAGAGTGAAGGTGAAAGTGAGGGTACAGCAGAAGAAGAGGCAAAGGCAGAGGCGGAAATCGAGGAATACTGCCGGCTTGCTCTGGAGGCCTGCAACAATGCTCTGCGGATCTATTCCCGGCAGGAGTCTGGCAGGCTTTATGCCACCGCGCAAAACAACCTGGCCAACGTCTACCTTGCCCTGGGGCAGCTGAAGCAGAAGCCAGAGGAAAGAGCGGAAAACTGCCTGCGAGCAATCATGGCGGCTCAGAAGGCTCTTGAGGTCTTCACACTGGAGGATTCTCCCGAGGACTACGGCGAAGCCAAGGGCATCCTCTGGATGGCCCACATGAATTTAGCGGAAATGGAATATCCGTCCGAGAACTCTGCTCTCGCTCTGGAGGCCTGCGAGGAGAGGCTGAATTCTTATCAGCTTTGGAAGGCTCATCCTCTGCAGATCGCCTCCTGCTACAAGGATCTGGCCATGACTGCCATATCGCTGGCAGACAACGAGATCACAAAAGAGGCCAGAGCAGAAGATTGCAGGAAGGCCATAGCCGCCTCTGAGCAGGCCCTGCGGATCTACAGCGAATCCGGCGGCTCATGCCGCAGCGCAGAAACGGATGCAGAAAAATATGCAGAGGAATATGCAGATGCGGCTGCAAATAGGCATTCTGAAGAGCATACCGAGGGGAATGCAGAGGATTGCGCTGAGGCAAAGGTGCTGCTCTGGGCGGCCTATTCGGCTCTGGCTGAGATAGCTCCCTTTGACGGACCGGATCGCAAGGAAAGCTGCCTGCGGGCTATAGAGGCCTGCAGGGACGCCATCGCCATCTACGAGCGGACAGATCCAGCTGAGCACGCCGATGCCCTGAGGAGCCTGAGCTACAGCTGTATCGCAATGGCAGAGATAGAGGAGAAAGCTGAAAACTGCCGGAGGGCAATAGATGCCTGCAAGAAGGCCATGCAGTACTACACTCCCGAGAGAGCTCCGGAGGAGCATGCCGATATTCTCAGGGATCTGGCAGTTGATTATCTCGCTCTCTCCGAGGTGCAGGACAGGGAAGAGTGCAGCAATAAGGCTCTAAAGGCCTGCAAGAAAGCCTGCAAGATCTATCAGGCCCTGGCTGCAGAGCGGGCAGAGAAAGGCGATCCTGCCGCCGGGGATATGGAAGGGAAGGCGGAGAGGTGCCAGCTATCCATGCAGTCCTGCAAGGCGGTCTTGAAAGCCGGTCGAAAGGCCCGGAATAAGACGGACAAAAACCGATAAAACCCCAATAAAAAAACAATAAGCAGCAATAAAAAAAAAAACAATAAAAAACAATAAAAACCAATAAAAGCCAATAAAAAACGGA
>JAQVZT010000161.1 GCA_028708055.1 Methanothrix sp. | reverse complement strand
CCCCACTGTATATGCTGCTTGCCGAGGAGGCCTGCGATCGGGCCCTGACACACGGGCCTGAACTTCATGTATTCCACTATTTTAGCACACTGGCTGAACGTGATTTGGATAGACCCAAATCTAAATATGGCATCGCCATTTACTCTGCCACCACCTCCAGGGGTTCCGGATTCAGTCCATAGAGGCTCTGGCGCGCATCCTGGAAATAGAAGCGCTCTTGAAGGACATGTTGCTCCTTCAATCGGTTCAGGGCGTACCTGACAGTTCTCGCTGGAAGATATGTTTTAGCGACGATATCCTTTTGCGTGAGAAGGCTCCCTGATTCCAGCACTTTGAAGACAAGCTTTGCCGATGGCGGCAAGTGCTCTATCTTTGTGCTGGTCGGTTCATTTTTGGTTTTTGCAAAGTAGATCCCTCATTACAGTTCACCTGCCATCGTCTATCATCCCATATATTATTAAGCCTGTTATTGCGGCAATTATCTTCCGCAAGTGACGGTGTTATCTCGAAAGTATGCTGATCATAGAGTGCAATTATCTGGAACGAGTATATTTGCCCATATCCCTATTATTAAATAACTGGCTATTGATGTCCTGCAGGCAATGATATGACGCAAAAACTGCCAATATCTTGACAAAGCCAAAAACAAAGGACCGGAGAGAAAAACCATTTTTGATGGATTCAAACTCATTTGCCACTCCGAGAACGGCTGAGATATCAACCTCAGCCCCTCATCGCATTATATCAATCCGATTATCCCTGTGATCGATGATAGGAATTCTACTTGAGGTCATCTTTTCTATCCCCGGCCTTTCTGTCCTCAATGACTACGTTCAGCTCATTTAGCATGCTGCGTATCTCGTCAGCAAGCTGCCATTCCTTTTTCTCGCGCAGCTTCTGCCTTATCTCCTTCAAGAGTTCGATCAAATTATCAGTTACGGCATCTGCTTTATCTGCCGGCTTTTTGCCTGCTGCATAGAAGCTCATGCCGAGGATTTCTCCGAATTCCTTGAGCTGCTCACTGACATCCTGTAACCCCTTTCGAGAAATTGTCTTTTCATTTATTCGACGATTTACTTCCCTGACCAGGTCGAAAACTGCCCTCAAGGCATAAGGAGTATTGAAATCGTTATCCATTGATTCAAGAAACCTGGCTCTGGCCAGGGTCGCGCTGGCGTCTATATCTTCAGGCTCGGAGGATACCGGGGCCGTTTCCAATTGCTCTTCAATGATCTTCGCAGCCTGGCGTATCCGCTCCAGACTCCTCCTTGCCTGCTCCAGAGCCTCTTCTGAGTAGTCGATGGGACTTCTGTAGTGCGCCAAGAGAACGAAGAAGCGGAAGGCATCAGCATCATAGCTTTGCAGCATATCCCGAATGGTTGTGAAGTTTCCCAGCGACTTGGACATCTTCTCTCCATTGACATTGAGAAAGCCGGTGTGCATCCAGCATCTAACCAGCGGCTCTTTTCCCGAAGTCGCCTCCATCTGGGCGATCTCCGCCTCATGGTGAGGGAAGATCAGGTCCATCGCTCCGCCATGGATATCATATTGCGCACCAAAGTAGTTCTCGGTGATAGCTGTATCCTCAATGTGCCATCCTGGCCGGCCTTTTCCCCAGGGTGAATCCCAGGTCACATCTTCTCCGTCTTGCCTCTTTTTCCAGAGCGAGAAGTCTCCAGGATTTATTTTCGTCGGATCCGGCTCAATTCTGTGTTTTGCCAGGTCCTCAGCACTCTGGTGCGAGAGCTTTCCAAAACCTTCGAACCGGGATTCATTAAAGTAGACCCCGGTCTGCGTCTCGTAAGCAAAGCCCTTCTGAATCAACCTCCCTATCTGATCAATGATTTGAGGAAGATGTTCGGTTGCTCGGGCATAATAACTGACGTTGATGACGCCCAGTGCACGCATGTCCTCCAGGTATCTCTGCTCGAACTTCTTTGAGAGAGAACGTGGCGAAGTATGCGTCTTTTCAGCTCTCTCTATTATTTTGTCGTCTACATCAGTGATGTTCTGCAGGTAAAAGACGCTAAAGCCCTTGTGCTTGAGATAGCGGGCAACCACATCAAAGGCAATATACGTTCTGGCATGGCCTATATGCGAATCATCATAGACGGTTGGTCCGCAAACAAATAAATTAATTCGATTATTATGAATTGGCTGGAAAATCTCTTTCTTTCCGGTCATCGTATTCTGGATCTTCATAAGGCCGGGATTGGGAGTCGAACCCAATTCTCGCGGTCTGCAGCCGCGCACTTAACCGGTCAGTCATCCCGGCGCCTCCATCTCTCACCTACTATCTGAGATGTACTAATACCTGAGGGTTGCGGCAATATTACTTTTTCTCTTTGCCGCATTGCCAGCATTTATATCTCGCTTGCCTTACACATCAAATTAACAATCGTGACTTAAGATCATCATTAATTGCACTTGAGGCAGAATCATGGAGATGAATGCCGAAATTAAAGCTATGCTAGTAAGAATAGGCAGCGCTGATATCAGTTAAGAGCTCTTGAGTAACGCGGTCAGGACCACAAAGCCCATAGCGGGTCCAGGTGCCGGCATAGAATCATTCTTCTTCAAATTCGGCGATCATAGGGTAAGGCTGGCTGCAAACAAGAAATCTCCTATCAAGGTAATAGGAAGCGGCAGCGACATCACTCTTATCAAGGACGGAAAGCCCATAGTATCCGGCCGTCTTGAGGCCGCCCTGAGCCACTGTCCTGAGCAAGCATATCTCACTATCTCCGGCCGGTGCGTCTATGACTGCAAGTTCTGTCCTGTTCCATCGCTCGCCGGAGAGGTAAAAGGCCAAGAAGAAATATTTCAGATCGTGCAAGAATCCTGGAAAACAGGGCATCTAAGAGCAATTTCCCTCACCAGCGGTGTGGAGAGTTCGGTGGAGGATGAGGCCAAGAGAGCAGTGTCGATTGTATCTGCCTTGAGAGCGAGATATGATGTGCCCATCGGCGTTTCCATCTACCCCACAAAGACCTCATCTGCTGATTTGAAGCAGGCTGGAGCAACTGAGATAAAATACAACGTAGAGACTATGGACCCCAAGATATTTGCTAAGGTTTGCCAGAATCTGTCTCTGGAGCATGTCCTAAAGTCTCTTGAGAAAGCCGTGCCCATTTTTGGGAAGAATCGAGTATCCTCCAACTTCATCCAGGGATTGGGGGAGAGTGATGAATGTGTTTTGGCGGGTGTTGCTACGCTTACTGAAATGGGTGTGATACCCATATTGAGGCCAATTTCGCCCCATCCTTTGAGGAGAAGGGATATTGATGTAGAGAGGCCGTCCGCCGATAGGCTTCTAAGGCTCTCCAGGGAAACGAAAAAGATCCTGGAAGCGCATGATCTGAGGCCGGATCTAGCTGAACCAATCTGATTCTACGATGAGCCAGAGTAACTCCAAATGCCTCAATGCTCTGGGCAGCTCCATTGCCACCATCGAGACCCTCTTGCAGGTGATAGTCAAGGAGGTAAATCCTGCCGCTGAGATGCTGGAATTGAAAGTCGGCCTTACCGGAAGAGAGGCTCTTGAATTGCTACAGTCCGAATCATTCATCAATAAGGAGTCTTCAACAAAATTTGGCTATGGTCTTGATATGGTTTATCCTGCTACTAAGAGTTCAGATTCCTTCCTGGCTGCAGTCGCTCTTGCTGCCTCTGCCAGGGCCTGTTCGAACTCATTTCTCTCTGATAGGGATATCCGTGCGCTGCCTTCTGGATAAATAAATTCCAGTTCCTTTCTTACCTCATGAGAGGCAGGCACTCTCAATACGCGCAGGTTTTCCAGCGGCGTCTCAAAGAGGACCTTGCCTGGTGTTTTAACCCAGAGAATGACTCTTTGGCTGGTGATGTGCCAGATGCCTGGCACCCAGCATTTTATCAGACCCTCATCCTCTCGCAGATATCCGAAGGTCTTGTAGAGGATCTGCTCGCCCGGCAAGAGCGGCAGGTGCGTCTCCTGGCTGGCATACAGTTCCCGGCTGCTCTTATCCCAGTCTTCCATTATGCCGTACTCCAGCATTGTCTCCATGCCGGCAATCATGGCCTTCAGGGTCACGCCAATCAGGGGAATGCCTGCCACTGAGATGATGATATCAGCGTTGAGAACTGCTCCCTTGTTGAGAAGCCTATCCAAAACCTCGACCAGACAGCTCTCCCTTTCCGGATTCATCCTACCCCCGAAAGGCACACAAAGCTGAAGGGAGCCCAGGGGCCGGTGAACCTTACATAGAACCCCTCTTTGCAGTTGATCTCTTCAAGGACCTCGCCCAGCTTTTTCACGGCCTCATCCGAGACCCTGCAGCAAAAGGCAGCGAGAAGCTTCTTGTCCCTGTATTTGTCCGCAGTCCAGGAGCTCTTGCCTGCAGCCTTCAGCTCCTCCGCCAAAGGCTTGATTTCAAAAAAAAACTGATCTGCCAGCCTGCCGGCTTCTGCGTAGGTCAGGTCTTTCAGCTTTATGTCAAGATTGCGCTTGAGAAGATAGGCCTTTCCTTTCGGCTCATTTTGGATGCGGCTTTTAAGATCCCCCAGCTCCTGATTATGGGCTAATACCAGATTTTCCAAACAAGCATGATCGCAATATATCTGGATCGAATACTCTGCCGTTCCCTGCATGCGCAGCAGCTCGCTTGCAAGTTTTTCGTAGTCCCGGCAAAGCCAGTCTAAAACCGCATCATCATCACCCCTGATGATGACATCGAATGAGAAAGGAAGCACGGTTCCGAACATCTTCGTCGCCTGGTCTATTACATAGCTATGCTCCAAGACCCAATCCTCGGCCAGCTTTTTGTCCTCGGTATGATACGGTTTTGCCTCGCAGGCATGAACTATTGCCGCGATATCTTTATAGGGTACTATGTAGACCTCATTCTTCTGGATGCCTATGCTGCCCAACCGGTTTTCCTGTCCGGTCCTGGCAACGGAGTAAAGGTACCTGGCCTCGTTTGCCATTTATCTCAGGACTCCTCTTTTTGGCTTTCTTCATTCCAGCTTGCAGGGTTGAGGAATTTATCTATCAGGTCTTCCGCGGCCAGGTCGAGATCAGTTCGAACCAATTGCACAGCATCTTCGATGTTGTTGTCCGATTTTATCTTAGCGAGGGCCTCGGTTAATTCAGAGAGGGCTTCGCCAAGTCGCTCAATTTCGCAGTCGCTGAGACTTCCACTCTCCATTCTCCTCAAAGCCTGTCGCTCCAAAAGCTCCTGGATGATCTCCACCAGGGCTACCACCAGGCCCAAGAGCCCATCCTTCAGGTTTCCTTCATCCAGGTTGACTGACATTTCTGCAGTCCTAGTCTAACCGAAGATGAAGTATGCCGTTTTTGAAGCTCTTCTCGATGATGGATTTTGCCTGCCTGGGCATTACTATTTTCTTGCTGAATTGACCGGCAGTTATTTCCAGAGAATCTCCCTCAAGATTCATCAACAGCTCCTCCTCAGAGACCCCGGGCAGTTCGGCAATAATAGTGATGCCATCCTTTCCTTCCATCACATCCACTATCGGCTGCCTTTGGGGTGCAGACTCTGGCATTCTGACGCTTTCCGTTCGGGGAGCCGCCCGCCTCGCTGCATGGCCTGGGCCCCGGCCTAGCGGCCTGGTAGAGACATGATAGTCGACGACAGGCTTACTGGACCAGCCTACATCGATCCTGTGTTTAATTTCTGCGTCCGTGTCCGCAATCCTCTGCCGAAATTCGGGTGAGGACTCTTCCAGGGATTTGATTATGCCACCCAGGCCGGGGATGAACTGGCTCACCACGTTATGCACTATCCCCCCCATTTGAATATCGCCACTTTGTTTACGGGACCCCTTTTCCAGTTCTTCGATTCTTCTTTCCAGGCGCGCTATCTTCTCGGCATCCTCTTTATTCTTGCTTGCATCCTTATCTTTTGAGTCCTCGACCATAAGTATCCCTCCAAGATCAATCGTAATTTCCAACGCCGGGCCGGATGATGGGCAGAGGTGCTGGGCTGGACCAACCGCAGATATGACAGCCCTCCCGGATCAACTCATCTTCATTCCTTTTGTTACCGCATTCCGGGCAGCAGGCCTTGGGTTTGACCACATCTTTCCAACCCGGTGCTTTAAGATTGGTCCCTGCAGGCATCTCCAG
>JAQVZT010000160.1 GCA_028708055.1 Methanothrix sp. | reverse complement strand
GTCGCGCGTCGGCTGCAGGGCGATTCCCTTTTGCTGCCCTTCAACATCGATGTTGGTAAAGAGAATTGATCCCGCTCCCTTCGTTTCAAAGAGTCTGCCAAGCTCCACAGCCTTCTTTCCCAGAGTCTTCTGCCAGCCCTCGGTGGTCACATCTCCTTTTCTCACATCCAGGGCAACCATGATTCTCTCGCTGCCGTGGCGATCGGCGAGGCGGGAGATCATATCCGGGTCCTTCAAGGCAGCAGTTCCCAGTATCGCTCGGTCCACGCCCAGATCCAGGATGCTCGACACGTCCTCCTCGGTGCGGATGCCGCCACCAACCTGAATGAAGAGATCCATTTTTCTAACGATCTGGCTTAAGATGGATGCGTTGACCCGTTTTCCCAAAATGGCCCCATCCAGATCGATGATGTGCAGGTGATCTGCGCCTTCCGCGGCCCAGCGTTCCGCCTGGCCGAGAGGATTGTCCAGGGCCACGACCTCGGTTCCCGGCACGCCGCCGACCAGCTGCACGCACTTGCCGCCTCGCAGGTCCACTGCAGGGAAGAATGCAAAAGTCATGAAAGCTCCTTTGCAGCAGATAGACTTTAACGGTTTCGATTCTTTCTGGGAAAAAATGGACGTTGGGCCTTTTAGTCGGCGTATTGCAGATCTCAGACTGCCCTGACAGGCAGTCAAGCCGGGCGAGATCTGATGAGCCAGGCCGCGGCAATTGCCGCTCCGCCAGCGATCGGCAGCTCGAACCCAGGCACGCTATTTTCCGTCTCGTCACCGCCCGAATCGCCCTGGCCGGCATCATCGTCATCGGCATCATTAGCCACATTATCATCATCGTCATCAGCATAGACCGATACTACGCAAGCCAGAACCACTAAGATGGCAGCGAGCAGAATTGATAGGATCTTCCTCATTCTTTTCACCTCAATGCAGTTCTCATTCATTGTATATTTGTCCTTTGTCTCTTGATTTTATTATCTGATCAGATAAAGCTATTATCGCTTAAGGCTGGGCTATGGAATAGATGCGATGGACTCGTGCCTCTGTCTCCCGGATCAATCCGCGGCTCGCCAGGAACTAATTTGTGCATCCCTCCATCTCTTTTCTCCAGAGAGAAATATTTCAGAGCGTTAAGCTGATTATCAAGCACAACTTATTGGACCCTGAGCCGAGAAGGTTGGAAGAGATGGCGGAAACGAGAAGGTAATAATGAGATGAAAGACAAAAAGCTCCTGGAAGAGTTCAGGAAGATCTATCCCGAAAAATTCGCCTCAGAGGATCAGATCTTCTCTCATATCCATGCCGGCGACCGCATCTTCATCGGCACGGGCTGCGGCGAGCCTCAGTATCTGGTAATGGCTCTGGTCAACTATGTCAAGAACCATCCCAAGGCGTTCTTCGATGCCGAGCTGATCCACATCTGGACGCTGGGGGTCGCGCCCTACACCGACGAAAAGCTGCAGGAGAACTTCCGGCTTGACTCCTTCTTTGTGGGCGACAGCACGAGAAATTCCGTTAACCGGGGCGCGGCTGACTACACGCCCGTCTTCCTCTCTAATGTACCCGACCTGTTCCGGTCTGAGCTGATTCCGGTGGACGTGGCCCTCATCCAGACCTCTCTGCCGGACAAGCACGGCTATCTGAGCCTGGGAATAAGCGTGGACGTGGTCCAGTCGGCTGTCGAGATGGCCGAGCTGGTTGTAGCCCAGGTCAACACGAATATGCCCCGCACCCACGGCGACGGATTCATTGATATCAAGGATATTGATTTCCTTCTTCCCCACGACGAGCCGCTTTTGGAGTATTCCGTGAAAGCGCCTAACGACATAGTGCAGAGCATCGGCAAATATGTAGCCCGGATCATCGAAGACGGCTCGACCATCCAGGTGGGATATGGACTGATTCCTGATGCAGTTGTTCCCAATCTGATGGATAAAAAGGATCTGGGAGTTCATACTGAGCTGCTCAGCGACGGCATAGTCAATCTCATGAAGAGGGGTGCGGTCACCAACCGCAAAAAGACCCACAATCCCGGCAAGACCATCGCTTCCTTCTGCATGGGAAGTCGGGAGACCTATGATTTTATTGATGAGAATCCCGCTGTGGAGATGAAGAGGATCGATTACACCAACCATCCTCTCATGATCGCCAGAAACCGGCTCATGACTGCCATCAACAGCGCCATGGAGGTGGACCTGACCGGCCAGGCAACGGCAGAGTCGCTGGGCGGGACCTTCTACAGCGGCATCGGCGGGCAGGCGGATTTCATGCGGGGAGCTGTGCTCTCTCCAGGAGGCAAGACCATTCTCGCTCTGCCCTCCACCGCATTAAACGGCAGCGTCTCTCGAATTGTTCCTACGCTTCAGGATGGAGCGGGAGCCACATTGAACCGGGGCGACGTCCGCTATGTGGTTACGGAGTATGGAATCGCCTACCTGCATGGAAAGAACATCAGGGAGAGGGCCATGGATCTCATCTCCATCGCTCACCCCAAGTTCCGGCCCTGGCTGATGGAGACCGCCAGAAAAAGGACTCTCATCTACAAAGACCAGGTATTCATTCCCGGCGAGAAGGGAATGTATCCGGAGGAGCTGGAGATCTACAGGACCACCCGCAAAGGGCTTAATCTGCTTTTGCGGCCTGCCAAGATAACCGACGAGCCCCTGCTCAAGGACTTCTTTTATGACCTCTCAGAGGATAGCCTCTACAAGCGCTTCTTCTCGGCGCGAAAGGATATGCCCCACAAGAGGCTGCAGGATTTCGTGGCCGTGGACTACAGCAGGAAGATGGAGATCCTGGCCACCATTGAGGAAAAGGAGAAGGAGATAATCATCGGCCTCGGCCAGTATGAGCTGAATTCTGATATGCATTCTGCAGAGGTGGCTCTGGTGGTGAGCGACAGGTTTCAGGGCCACGGCATAGGCAGGGAGCTTCTCTCCTATTTGGTGTACCTGGCGAAGAGGCAGGGCCTGCTCGGGTTCACGGGAGAGGTGCTGGTGGAGAACAGGGCCATGGTGCGCCTCTTTGAGAAGATGGGGTTCGACACCGAGAAGAGAAGCGAGGAAGGGGTCTATCTGATGCGCATGTGGTTTGGCAGAAGAGGAGAGCGGCAGTAGCGGCAAGGAGTATAAGATGAGAAAGCTCATAGTAATAAGAATCGTGCATTCTCCTGCGGACATGGGATCGGCGAGCGCAGGCCTGGAAAAGGCAGGAGTTTCTACCTTGGGAAGGCAGCGCTGGCTGGAGAACCAGAGGAAGATCGAGAGCTTCTGGACGCAGCTGGAAAAGGAGGTGGACGGGCTGGGCCTGGACACAAATAAGCTGCACATCTATCAGGACGGCCTGCCCTGCGCCGGACCTCTGGGCGAGAAGATCGTCCGGGAAACTGCAGCGAAAGGCAGCCGGAATTATCAGATTGTTCAGAAGCTGATGGACCGGGGAGCCATGGTAGAGGCGACAGAGAGCCCTGACCTGCTCCGTCAGGAGTACGGATACATCAAAGATCTCCTCCAGGCCAGGACCGACGAGGAGAGGCGGGCGGCTGAGGGCCGGTACAACCTCGTTAAAGACAGGCTCCTGGAGGAGAGGGATCTGTTCATCGCCCGGACCATTGATGCAACTCTTGCAGACGGAGAGACCGGGCTGCTCTTCATTGGCGCCTCGCACAATGTGCTGCCAAAGATCGCTGGAGATATCGAGGTCAAGGCTCTGGATTAAAAGATATGAGAATTGTTCCAGAGATAATGGAGACAAATATGACTATAACGAATGATACATATATCGCATGGGCTCTGTACACTGGGCCGTCGGACGTTACTCCTTTGTGGAAAAACAGTCGATGGATCATGGGACAGTGGGTGGGAGCCAATGCAGACATGTCACCGGAGCAAATCAAAATCGATATTGATGAGCGAATCGGCTATCTGGTGAAAACCTTTCTCCAGGCGCGCGAAAAATCCGTCTATGCGCACATTGCTGCGACACGGCATTGGTTTGCAATACCAGAGTTCTTCTTTCATGGGAGACAGGGGCCTTATCCTGAGGTCATGATTGGCGACAAGTATCCTTATGAGTACATTTGCCTGAAACTCAAGAATGAGATTGCCAAGCTATCTTCCGAATTGAATAACGAGGTTTGGCTGTTTTGTATCGGCTCAGTCCTCACGTGTAACGAACCAAATATCAGCGATTTTCTCTCGTCGAGCAGAGTGCAAGAGCGACAAAATGCCCTGAATGAGGAGATGTCTGGTTTTAATATTGCGAATAGACTCGACTCGCTTGCACTGAGTCCACGTATCAAGGCATTCAGTTATTTGAGCATGAGTGATCCTGTTTCAGAAACAGAGAAACGCATCGATGAGTTGATGACTCACTACAGGGCCAATCCTCTTTGTATAGTAAGAAATCGCGGGGCTCTACTCGTGCGGGACAAGAAAGGTGTGGGTTGTTTCGGCTATGAAAAACAGAACGAGTCCACTGTAGACCTCACTATGGGAATGCTGGACGAAGATGGTATGCTGTCTCATGGCGGAATGATTACGGAATGGATGGCTGGCTATCCATCCATCAGCATCTATGAAGGCGATAAGAACACGAAGGCTGCGCCGCTGGCTGCCAGGATGAGCGTTCCATATAGTATCGGGTCCGTTGACAGTCAATTGCAGATAGGAGTAGAGATATGTCTGGATCATAGACTCAAGCGATTGAGGCGGACTGTCGGTATGACAAAAAAGAACGGTGCAGCAGCTGACAACCCGCCACTGGCTATCCAGCTGATCCCATCCGGTGGAATGCAAATACTAGATGCTTCCGTATCTTCTGGAGTTGGTGGGGTGATATTCAATTGTGACGGATGCGACCCCATTCTGACAGAATACAATGAGAACGGCGAACCGGTTATCTCGGATTCCGGAACGTTCAAAAAGATTACATGCGGTGTTTATGCGAGCTCTGCCCAAACCATGGTGCCGCTCGAGAAACCATATTACAGCCATAGCCAACTGGCTTTCAGATATGGCAACCATGAGATACCGGGATACGACAATGCCAAAGGGAATAATAACGTTAACGGAGCAACCAGCAAAGATCCCCAGTCTTCATCTCCAAGCAATCCTCTTCTGGATGCATACGATATGGCAGAGCGAATACCAGTCAATTGCATAAACGGACAATCGCTATATCCGGCGGGTTTGGGCGAATTGCACCTTTACAGAAAAAGCAAGAGATAGATAATTGCTGGGGGAACAGGAGCCAGATTGGAAAAAACGAATGGTATCTGACACAATCCGGCAATCGATAGGAGAGTAACTCCAATTGTCGCTGACCAATTTGGTCAGACTACAATAATATTTGGGGCCAATTGCGGATTTATTTAAAGTCTCCAGATCTTTATGTCTGCAACTCTCTTAAAATCGGCGTCACTGGTTGCCAGATTTGTCAAGGTTATGTTTCTAGATCTATAGAGGTTATTCTAGCATAATAATCTTTATCTATCTCTATATATATTGCTTGTTGAGGAAGCCCTGATTGATTTGCATAAGATTAAATCCCACCACTGCCCGCTATACTGTATCTGCCAGATATCCAGTGCGTCTCACAGAGACCATAATGCTAGCGGACAGAGTTCATGAGACCCTGGTCAGGCTCTCCGATGGTGCAAGCGTCTTTACCGGCTGCGACAGCCACCGTGAGCCGCTGAAAGGCAACAGGCATGCCTATATCTTTTGCGAATCAGGCATGTGGCCTGGAGAAGGCGATGATGGGGAGATCTCCCACATCGTCGTCTATGCCCCAATGGGCTTTCAGTCCCGCGATCTGAAGGCTCTGGCGAATTTGAAAGAGATCTGGGGGATAAATGACCTCCAGGTAACCGTGGCTCTGCAGGGATTCGGCCAGCCTGAGGATTTTGCCAGAGATTTTATCGGAAATTCTGTCATAACGGATGCGGAGCATCCTTTCTGTCCTCTGCTCTCCCGGTCGAGGGTATGGGTATCCCGTACTCCATTCCTCTCCACCCGGCATCCCAAGGTCACCAGAGCCGGCGCACTCAAGCTTGACGGGCGCGGCCTTCAGATAGGCAGCCCGGAGCACGAGGTGAGAAGGCTTCTGGAGCTTGAGAATCTTCCAGAAATCGCA
>JAQVZT010000159.1 GCA_028708055.1 Methanothrix sp. | reverse complement strand
GTATTTATCTTGGAAGGGATGATCATGGGACGCCCAAGGAAAAACAGAGAGAACCTGGTTGGCAGGGCAGGTCGCCAGGCCATAGAGCAGGAAGATCTGCAGCGCGAGTCGCATAAGTGGATGCGCAAGAAGGAGACGGTGGCCAGGTTTGCCAGGCGAACCGAAACAAAAGGCTGAATGGTGGGAAAAAATGAGCGATGAAATGTGCAATGAAACGAGCGACGAAAAGGCTAAGTCAAGCATCTGCCCGGCAATGGGCGTATGCCATCTGGAGACCGGGGTGCAGGTAATCATCCCTATGCAGATGGGGCAGGAAATGATTGTGGAGTCGCTGCAAGCTATTGCGAATGCAATTAAAAGCAATACGGCAGAGGGCATAGGCTGCTATCCGATAGCCTGCATGATGTCTGAGGATGTCGGAGGAATGCTGGCGGTAAGCACTGATGCCGAGGATGGAATGTCCGAAGCTCTTGATGCGCTCTTAGTGGCGGCAATGGCCTTCGCTGAGGGAGCGGGCAATGCAAAAGCCAAATTGCAGATGCAGGAGGAGAACGCAGCCTCGGGACCGTGAGATCGGGCTTCATGAGACCGCCCATCACACTATTTTTCTTGATATACTCGTCACAGTCACAGTGTTCAGACTGTGCTATTTAAATCAGATTGTTTTATGAGAAAAAATATATAAAAAATTTTTATTGATCGCGATCGATGCAGGATCTTCAGGGCGCTGTATCTTGAGGGCCATGTTCTGGGCCGGTGCTATGCTTCAATTGCGCCCTTAATCCTGGCCTCTATTTCTCCATGAATTACGCATCGATTTTATCGATTATGCTTTTACGCCTTAATTCGGTGAAGGGTGCTAAGAGTCGTCTCTGCCATTTTTCCGTCCACAAGATATACCAGCTCAATCTCATCTTCGGAGATGATCGTTCCCAGGTCGTATCCTTCATTGAATTCGGATATATAGATAGTCTTGTTGTCCTGTCCAATTGCACCGGAAAATCCTTCAGCAATTTCGCTTCCGTTCGCAGACTTGAAAATCAGATGCCCCGCAAAGAGACGACCATTCTGATCTGTGACTACCATATTCAGGCTTTCGTTTTCTGTCAGCCTGGCAGATCCGTCTACTGCGCCATACCAGCTCTCCATTCCAGTCCAGTTCCCCAGAAGACTCGGGACCCCTGTCGCACTGCTCCCCTGGACCAAGAGGGCCATGACCAGCAATGCCAATATGCAAATTTGCCTCATGGGATTATCTTATTGTCGATCATAACATATAAAAATTTCTAGATTTCAATTTCCTCCGGGAATGCAGAATCTATATGAGTTGAATGATTTCGAATTTTTGGTAATGGCATAGGAAGCCAGAAGCCTGCACATAATCCGCAATCCGCACGGTATCCCTATTGCCGGGCAGCAAAACGCCGGTCGCAATACCGCAAAGTATATATTTGCCTCAGCCAGTATCGTCATCTGCCGAAAAGCAAAACGGCAGCATTCGTAATTTGGGCGGAAAGATTCGGATAAAAAGACCAGGGACTCATCTTTGATTCGGCCTGGGCCCGATCTCCTCTAGCCAAGGAATAACAGGATAGATCTGACGGAAGGTCTGATGAAAGAGCTGATGGAATGGATTAGATCACACCCAGGCATAACATCTGGGAGGCACCATATGATGTACTCAATAAATATGAAAAACGCAGCACTTGCAGTCCTTTTGATTCCATTGATTGCTTTGGACGCACCTGTTCTCGCAGAATCGCCCTCTGCAATCATCAGAGCTGATAATGATGCCAGCAACGTGTCGTGCAACGTTTCAGGTAACATTTCCAGCAACATTACCGGCAGCATGTTCGGTAACCTTTCCAGTAGCGTTCCCAGCAATGCTTCCGGCAGCATTTCCAGCAACGTTTCCATTAAACGAACCATCATCAATCCGATGGACCCGGGATATGTCTGGGGAAATCCAAATGCCATCGATCTATCCGGCGCCGATCCATCAATATTCGAGAAAAGTGCTTTTAATAAGGTTGCCGGTGGCATAATGTCGGAAATGTACACAGCCAGCATCAATAGATTCCGGAGTGCCGACCCAAAGGCAGGGATCAGCAATGCCACAAGGAAAGCGGCGAAGGTGGGCCTGGTCAACTGGCCAAAAGCATGATGCTAAAATGCGAAAATGCCGGAATGAGAGAATGCTGCTATTGCTGAATGGTCGAATGAAAAGCTAATAAATCCCCTTGCATATTACCTGCTGTGAAATCCTCTGAGCCACTGGTCTTTACACTATCCCGGATTGAGAACCTCATGCATCAGGTGAGCCTTGATCCGGTACGGATGAAAGGAAAGATCATCACCAATACCTCTCTGGTCGATAAGAGATACCTGAATGAGGCCCTATCTGTTTTTTACGATGTCATTCAGAGCGGCCTGACAGTATCTCCTCTGATCACGCTGATGGAGGAAAAAGAGCGGATAAAGATCAAGACCGCATGCAGCCTTACCATCAGCGGCGTTCTGCTCAAGTCCGGCGTACCTGTGCGCCCAAAGGGAGGCGGCCTGATCGAGGTGATTGAGCGCGAGCCGGTAAGATTCACGGACATGCTCATGTACTGGGCCACAACCATCGATCCCATTGATGTTCTCACCGCCCAGGGGCTGACGGACATCACGGGAATGATGCGCACTGGAAACGGGCGCATCCTGGGCAATCTCCAGGAGGCACCCATGCTCGCCAGGGAGAGGATTGAGGAGGTACTCGAGCGTCTCACCTCAGCAGAGTTCACCGGAGTCCTGGAGCTGTCCGAGCCGAATATGAATGTGCTTGGAGTATCGGTAGAAAGAGACCACATGGGAATCGCTCTGGTAGGGGGCACCAACCTGGTAGCAGCCGCCCAGGAGTGCGGAATTGGCATCCAGCACGAGTCGATCAGCGGCCTGACCGATATCGCTGAGATGAGGCATATTGAAGAGCTGATATGATTGAGCTGCAAGCAGCGACTGAGCTTTGAGCGATTGAGCCATTAGCCTTGTGTCTGGCGGCATCTGTTATCCAAAACCCCGGAGCGGGTAGCGGCTCACGCCCTGCTGAGCGCCTTCTCCCGGACAGCAGCCGGCTAAGGTGAAAAAGCTGGGGAGCATGCTTAGGGCTGCACTCTCAGATTAGCCGGAATTCGCAACTCATCGATCTGCTGAATCGACATTTATTGGAAAGCCGTTTCAACCGCTTCAAATTTTAAACATAAAGTTCAAATAGTATCAACGCAAATCATAATTAAAAAAATTAGCTAGAGATAAAGAATCACGATTGATGCGGGTCTCAGCAATCATCTGAGGGGATGGATGCCGCTTACCCGAATCGGTTAACGGCTCACGTGAGGGGAGTATTCAAGATGTCAATGTTGATGCCTATCGGTATAATCATGGCAAGCGGAGCCATGGGCGGAATTGTGAATGCACTGGTGAGCGATAACGGCTTTATCAGCCCCAGCGAAGAGACAACTGGCGAGATCACTATAATCAGGCCCGGATTTGCCGGCAACATACTACTGGGAGCTGTGGCGGCCTTCATCTCCTGGGGCCTTTATGGCGCTTTCAGCAACGCAATAATTTGGGGCGCGAATAGCGGAATGGGAACGGAAGAGATAACAGTCTCCATCTCCTCCATTGCCGGCGCAGTCCTGGTGGGAATAGGCGGCGCCCGCTGGCTGACCAACGAGGTTGACAAGAAGCTCCTGCGAACCGCAGCGGTCACGGCTGCGGCGGCGAATGCATCCTTTGACGATTCCCGGAAAATCGCCCGGGCGACTCCTGCCCAGGCATTCAATATCGCTAAGAAGATGTACAAGCAGTGAAAGAGAACCAGCCTCAATGGGCCGATATGATCACAGAATCCATGCCGGAAATGCCGGCGACCTCTGGAAGCACTTTCTCCTCCTGGAGGCGGCAGACTGGCTACTGGCCTCCGGCGGCAGTCTGGCCTATGCGGAGAGCCATGCTGGCCGACCTGAATACATCCTGAATGCACCAGGCGAATGGCAGGGAGGTGTAGGCAGAGTCTGGCCGCTTCTGCCATCTCTTACCGATTTTTGTTATTTTCAGATCCTGGCGGAATTGAATATTGATCGAAATCGACCGCTCTATCCTGGATCCGCACGACTCATCTATGAGCTTGTTCGGAGAAAGGATGCCAGTCTGAAGGCCGAAATCTGGGACACGGACCCTGATGTTTCTGCCTCCTGGCGGGAATTTATATCTCTTGCTGCTGTACCTGAGCCTGACCATGCGACGATGCTGGTCTTTCATCAGGAGGATGGCTTTCGCGGAGTCCTCTCCAGGCTTCGACGCTTTTCTTCCGTTGACCTTCAGCCAAAGCTGCTCTTTATCGATCCGCCTTACATCGATCCAGATGATATACGGCTGGCCGAAAATCTGCTTTCTGAGGCGAAAGCGCGCGGATGGATCGTTTTATGGTGGCATATGCTCGACATGAAGACTGCCCCAAAAGATCTGGCAGCCTTCGAATTGCATTTCACAGATGTTGGCCTGGATGGAGGATGCTGGCAGAGCGCAGCAGTGGCCTTAGCTGGACCGGACGGCGAGGCATTTGAGCATCTTTTGGGTCAGATGCAAAAGCAGATAAAAAAATTTATCAAAATATTAAAATGCAGATAAACTATGGAAAAAATTATTTGCCACTCTAATCATAATATTTGAGATTAAGCCATTCTCAGTCGTAAGTTCTATGCATTTTGCTCAAATGATTTAATATCTAATCCAAGATCGGTTATATTTGGAGGTGAATTAAGCGCCTATGTTAACCAAGAGATGGTTCCATCTATAATTTTGCCTCATGAGGTGGCCTGTAGATGGCCAGCGCCGCCTCTTTTTCGATATAATCCATCCTGTCTGAGAAATGACCTGACATCCAATTAACCGTTAAGTTTATCCATTTTCTTGTAGGATTAAACATCCAAGGGGATCTCTGCTGCGCAAAGAACACCGTATCGCATCGGTAATGCTGCTCATTTTGCTGATCTACAGCCTCGTCTTTATGGCGGTGATGAGCTTTGAGGGCCAGACTCAGAATGTGAATATAGGAACCGCCCTCTACTGGGTGGTGGTGACCATGACCACCCTGGGATATGGAGATATCGTTTTTAAGACGCCAATAGGATATCTGTTTACTATCATTGTATCCCTCTCTGGAATTGCCATTCTCTGGGCGGTGGTGGTCCCTCTGGGAATAACTCCAAACCTGGAGCTCATAGTCCGGGCAATTCCATCTTCCGCGCCTCAGAAGATGCGTGGCCACATAATCATCTCGGGATACAATCCCATTGTGGATACACTGGCCGAGAGATTTGCTCTGCTGAATATTCCATTTCTGATCATCGAACGTTCCGAGAGCGTGGCCAGGAGCATCTACAAGAATTATCCGGTAGTATGGGGAGACCCTTCCCGAATAGAAATACAGAAAAGAGCGAGCATCAACTCTGCCCGCCTATTTATAGCCAATGAAAATGACGAGCGCAATGCCGAAGTGATTTTAACGCTGAGAGAGATCTCGGATATTGAGATCATTGCTCTGGTAGACGATCTGGCAAGATCCAGGTTCCTGAGATATGCAGGAGCCTCTCGCATAATCTCCCCCAAAACCCTGCTTGGAACATTCATCGCCCAGATCACATCCCTACCCATGAGAAATGTGTTTCCGGGATCAATCCGGCTCTTTGGCGACCTTCTCCTGGTGGAGCTTCCAATCTATCCGGGATCGGAGCTGATCGGAGAAAAACTGGAAGAGATCGGCATAAAGAGATCTGGCGCAGGCATAGTAGGAATCTGGCAGAAGGGGGTCTTTCACCCCAGCCCTGGACCGGATGAGACTGTAGAGTCCAATTCGGTGCTGATGGCAGTGGGAAATGTTGAGCAGCTCTCCGCCATCAGAGATCTGACTTTAGGTACTCGCAGGAATGGACCACAATTGATCCTGGGATACGGCGATGTGGGACGAAAGGTAGCAACAGTGCTATCCGATTGCGGAACCACCCCAACTATCCTGGACATGCGTGATCTCTCTGATACCGGCTTTCCGCATATCATTGGAGATGCTACCGCAGAGGGCGACCTCCTGCA
>JAQVZT010000158.1 GCA_028708055.1 Methanothrix sp. | reverse complement strand
GATGCCGATGCCCACGTTGGCAAGACCTCTACCCCTGCATCTTCCCTTGGGAAAGATCCATGCGTATCCGCCCGGAGCCATTCGGTTTCCAAAGAAAAACTCGCAGCAGTCCTGGTCGATGCTCTCCTCTAAAACCAGATACTGGGCGCAGACCATTATCTCCTCCTGCCTCAGCCCGGAGCCTATTCCTGCCCATCTGGCTACCTTGGATTCGACGCCGTCCGCGCCAATGATCATGGGCGCCTCGAACTGCAGGGACTCGCCCCCGGAGCTGGCAGCGATCCTCCAGAGGCCGTCCTTTCGGACCATTCCCGTAGCCCGTGTCTTGACCAGCACTCTTGCTCCGGAGCGGGCAGCCTGAATGGCCAGGCCCCGGTCAAAGCACTTGCGTTCCAGAATGAACCCGCCCCCTCCTCCCCCTTTGCAGTCCACATCAATGCAGAAGCTATCGCTATTTGGCGAGTGCATCCGGACCCCGTGTATCTCTCTTGAAATCCAGTCGGGCTGAACCCGGATCAGCTCGGACAGCTCCGATCTGAAGCTCACTCCTTCGGCGCACCTTACCGGCTCGCCTATCTCCTGCCGCTTTTCCAAAAGAAGGACGTTCAGGCCCGACTCAGCCGCGGCTTTGGCGGCCATAGACCCTCCCGGGCCTGCTCCTATTACGATTACATCGGATTTCATTTCAGTTCTTTTAACTCATTTAATTCATTACTAATTTTAATCCATTTCAGCGCAGTTCAATTCCGCTTTATTCATTCTATCTGCATCATCTTGGCCAGCGCCTTCTCTAGCTTCCTCTGCGTCTTGGCGCTCGGTGCAAGCAGAATATCCAGATCCCTTTGAATCCTTATGTAGCTCTTCTCTGAAGCTGGGCAGTCTTCATAAATCTCCACTCCCTCAAGGCCGATCTGGCCCGGGCTGAGAAATGGGCTGCATCTGCAGACCATTGGCCTTGCCTGATAAATCCTGCATCCTCTCTGGCCGGCATCATAAAACCGGCAGGGAGAAGAATCCTTAAAGGCGAGAAGGTCGGGCTCGCTGGGATGAGGGATGGTGTATTCTTTGATCACCTGGTCCTCGGAGATATTAAGAAAGCTTGCCAGCCTGCGAACATCTTTTGGATAAATATCAATGGGATCAGCTACCTGGCAGCAATGGCCGCATCGCTGACATTGAAAATCCATCTGGATCTGGATGCGCAGATAATCATATGGCTCTAGCGGCATATTTTTAGCAAATCTCCATCTCATTCGAATTCTATTCCAATCCGAATCCGATCCCAAGCCAAATTCTATTTCATCTAAGCCTTATCTCATACGTTGACCATTTCAGCCGAATTTTATCCTGGGAATATCTGCTTCGCTCAAATTGTCGGCCATGCTCCAGAAATGCGCTTCGCCCTCATGAATGCGGAATATGGCGAGCATCGGGTCGTTTGGACCTTTTACGATGGCTTTGAGAAACGGCCTCTCCTCCAGTAGCCGGGCTTTGAGGTGGGCATCGTCCACAAACTCCGCTTTTCCGGCGACCCGCATCATGTTCTTAGCCATGATGTCTCCGCCGGCATGATAGAAGCATACCTCTATATTGGGGTTGTTCTTTAGCTGCTTACTGACGTTCTTTGCCGCTGAGGTGTGAAAGTAAAAGCCGCTTTCGTCGGCAAACCACATCAAGAAAGCCCGTACCCTGGGGGCATTTCCGTCCATTGTGGCTATGAAGCTCACCGGGTTATCATTGGCGAATCTAAGGCAATCGTTATAGTCCATTTCAGATCGTGCTCGACTTTTCTTTGCTGTTATTATTTAGAACTTTCCGCAATGGCGCAACCATTTAATTTGGATGTGGATCAATTGGATGCTGATCAATGATTTCAGGGCATCTGCGATTGGCGGCGGCTCTGCGCAATTGCTTTATCGCAGAGCCAGACCCACAGATTAATCTAGAACTTGCCGGGTTTCTAATGCCTCAGAGGTCAATTGCATTATGCCGACAACTAGCCGCCGCTTGGAGCACTTTACAGAATCGGTCATCCGCAAGATGACGAGAATTGCCAACGCCTGCGGAGCTGTGAACCTCTCTCAGGGATTTCCCGACTTCCAGCCGCCCGAGCCGCTTTTGCGTGCCCTGGAAGACGGGGCCAGAAATGGGCCGCACCAGTATGCAATAACCTGGGGGGCGCAGAACTTCCGGGAAGCTCTTGCCAGGAAGCAGACCCGGTTTATGGGCAGGCCCATCGACCCGGAGAGGGAGATCGTTGTCACCTGCGGGAGCACTGAGGCCATGATGTCCGCAATGATGACCGTCTGCAATCCCGGCGACAGGGTCATCGTCTTTTCGCCGTTTTATGAAAATTATGGCGCCGATGCAATACTCTCCGGAGCTGAGCCCATCTTTGTACCGCTCCATCCTCCCGATTTCTCATTCGATGAAAAGGAGCTGACTGCGGCTTTCGAGCAGAGGCCCAAGGCACTGATTCTCTGCAATCCCTCAAATCCCACTGGAAAGGTCTTCACTCTGGAGGAACTGCAGTTCATAGCCGAGCTGGCAGAGAGGTATGATGTATTCGTAATAACCGATGAGGTTTACGAGCATATCGTCTACAAGCCATACCGGCATATCTATTTTGCATCTTTGCCAGGAATGTTCGAGAGGACCATATCCTGCAGCTCTCTGTCAAAGACCTATTCCATCACCGGCTGGAGGCTGGGGTACTTGATTGCCCCTCCGGCCATAATCGATGGCGCAAGAAAGGTGCACGATTTCCTGACGGTTGGCGCTCCCGCACCTCTGCAAGAGGCCACGGTCACTGCACTTGGTTTTCCTGATGAATATTATGAAGAGCTGCGTGAGACGTACACTCTTAAGAGAGACTATTTCACAAAGGGATTGGATGAGGAAGGCCTCATCTACACTCATCCTCAGGGAGCCTATTATGTGATGATGGACATATCCGAATTCGGCTGTCCGGATGATACCGTCTTCTGCGAATGGATGGCAAAAGAGGTCGGGGTGGCAGCAGTTCCCGGATCAAGCTTCTTCCGGGAGGATGTAAAGAATCTGGTTCGCTTCCACTTCGCCAAAAAGCAGGATACTCTGGAAGACGCCCTGCAAAAGCTCTCCACCCTGAGAAGCAAAGCTAAGAAAGGAGTCTTCTGATTCGGCGGGATCAATCCGGCCCGCTAAATTCTTGTTTTAAGGCCAGCCGGGTCCTGAATGCGAGCGAGCGCCTCATTTGAGCCCGGCGGTGCGTGCCTTTTCTCGCGCGGGGCCCCATCAAATTGCTTACAGGGCTGGCAATAGCACTATAATGAAAAGTACAATCGTTATTCTCTTCCAAATTTGGATGGTTCTTTTCACTATTGTATTCAGGTTATCCATAGAAGCTGGGAAAATCAGGAAGCATTCAGATCATTAGTGCGAGATACGGGCTCCACCCAAGCGGTCACTGGAAACAGTCAAAAAATGCAATAAGTGCCCGCACCACTCAATCTTAACTTGCCAACCACCAAATCGTCCCTGGCGGCTGATAGCTGGCTATCACCCTCACAAGATGTCCGACAGCATCTGCCGGCGCGGGCCTTCCCAGTCCCGCAGGAAGAATTTTGGCCTGAGCCTGCCTCTCACCTTCGTTCTAGTGTAGACGATCACCTTATCCTTCTGCCCGGACTTCTCTTCAAGCAGGGCCTGCAAAGCCTCTTTTTCCTTCTGGTTCAGCTCGATCTCGCCCTCTCTGCCGGTCGACCAGTCAAATGCCCTGACCCGATACTGGGTTTTTATACGCAGGAGGCTGCCCGCTTCCTTCTCTTCGCCTCCCTCTTTTCCGCCGATGCCGCAAGCATACTCCACTGGGCTTGCGAACTTCGGGCAGCTCTCATCCGGCCGGCACAGGCCAATGTCAGCCACTCCCAGATCCGGATAGCCTTTGCTCTGCCGCTTCATAGCCCTGCATCCGGGGCAGTTCATCTTCAAAAACCACTTATCAAAGATCTGCTCTTCCACAGCAGCCGCGCCAGACCAGATCCTTTTTGCTTCTTCGCGACTGTATCCTGTCTGCCCCAGAAAAGCTGCCAGGATGGCGGCGGTTCTGTACCTGCCTTTCGCTTCGCCCGCCTCGTCTGCCCCTTCCCCTCTGGAGACTATGCCCTTGATGCAGGGCGGAAAAGCCTGCTCCGGCACGGTCTCCATCGCGGTCCAGAGCATCTCCTCCCAGGCGGTTATGCTCAGAATGGAGACGGGCAGTTCCTTACCCTCGGCAGGCTGAAGGCGGCGGCTATTGGCAGGCATTCTCCTAAGCTCTCTTATGCCCTCCAGTGAAATAGTCCTTGGTCTCCTTGTCTGGCTTTGCCATCTGGGGGACGGCAGCGTTGCTCTTGCTCGATTCGAAGTCCATCCTCTGCTTGAGAATGCATTTTCCGCCTCGAAGGCCGCCCAGCGGATTTTTGGGTGTTCCCATGGAGTTCATGCACCTGGCCATGACCGCAGCTCCTCGCGCAAGGCCGTCATCCACGAAGACCACATTCCTCTCGACCTTTTCATAAAGCCCCAGCTTCTCTATCTCCTCCAGGATCAGCGAAGGCTTGCCGCCGCTGATTCCCGCCCTTCCAGTAACTCCTAGAGCCGTGTCCTTGCTCACCACTCCCTCCTCGACTCCCACCTGCACCAGCCTGCGAGCAGTGTGAGCCATGGTAATATCCAGAGCGCCAAACAGAATCTTGAGGTTCTTTGATCTGTAAATGTCCTCTCCGATCTTAGCGAGCTTGGGTAGGTCGCTGCCATTCACACCTACATCGCAGCCGATGAGCACCACATTATTTTGGGCAGCGGCATCCGGGCAGACCGGCACTAAGCCATATTTGGTGCGGCTGGCCGGAACCTTTTCAATTCTTACCAGCTCATCGATCTGATCGGCGTACTGCTGCGCCTCTTTGCCGTAGTCAGGCTTGGTGTTGCCGTTAAAGATATCCAGAGTCGCTCCCGTCTTCTTGTCGACCAATCCCGTTCCCTGGACGACGGCATCGGGAATGGCTCCCGCCAGACCGAGAAGATTGCCGATGGTGTAAGCATAGGGAAGATCGCCGCTTGTCACCCTTCCGTCCAGGGTGGTGCCAAAGTCCATGGAGAGACAGGGATTTCGGAAGTCCACATCGGTCCAGCGGCTGCCCTCTTTTATGCCGGCGGTGGCAAGCTCCCCCTCCATCTCATTGGCAACAACCTCGACGCCGGTGGAGCCCTGCGGCGGAAAACAGGATGCTACGGCTCCCATGAAAATCACCTTCTCAATCAGGGTGTAGTTCTTGAACCTCTCCAGGATGTTGTGGATGCTCATCGCCGGGGTCATGAGGCGGGGCGGCACTCCGGCATCAAGGCAGCCCTGGGCCAGCGCCTGGATGAAGGCGCCCACCTGATCGGGCGAGTCCAGCTCAGCTACGACGCCTGTAGAGCGCACCACAAAGTGCAGGTCGGTCTTGATATTCAGGCGGGCCTTATCGTGGCTCTCGATGAGAGTATTTTTTACCAGCTCCGCGATAGATTCTCTGGTAAGGGGAGTGCCGTTTATCGTATGGGCGAAGACATCCTCTCCGGGCTTTGGCCCGCGCACGTCTCTGGTCATCTTCACAGTCTTATCGACGATGTAGGTCTTGCCGTTGTTCATGTCAGTGGCAGTAAGAACGCATTTGGTGGTGGTATTTCCCACCTCCACCGAGGCGACGATATAGAAGGGCTTGAGGCGGAGATCGAGATAATTGAATGGCGGGCTGCTGGCTACTCGGGGCGAGGGTTTTGATCTGAAGAGTCGACCGAAATTCATGGTAGGAAGAGAAGTGGCAGGCATGATTAAAGCTTTGGGTGGGATAGCAGTGAACGGGCTTTTTCGGCTCGCGCATGGTACTCGAAAAAATTTGTCCGCTATAGATTATCGCAATTGTCTATATCTATTGGAAAAAGAACGGTAAGAATGGCGATCCGAGGCAAATACTATTCTACTCTCCCTCCTTTACCCGGATCACCTCTCTACTCCTTTAGGCAACTCTTCCTGTCTGATCCATTCCTTCTGAACTCATGCGTCGGCATTCTATGATAGTAATCATAACAAAAGAAATATATATTAGATGAACATAGGTAGTATCAGGTGATGGGGCTCTGCACCGAACAAGACTAGTGTCCCTTCAAAGA
>JAQVZT010000157.1 GCA_028708055.1 Methanothrix sp. | reverse complement strand
ATCCGGCTCATCGTGAAGCGGAACGGAAGAATAATAATCGAGTCGGATTTACTTTGTAGCCTGGACATCGGGCGATCACTCCGATACCCTTTCATCCATCACTTCCAGGCAGCCTTCTATGGCCTCTCTGATGTTGTCAAGGGCTTCTTGCGGATTCTTTCCTTGGGAGATGCTGCCTGGAATAGACGGGCATTCTGCGACAAGCCATCCATCTTCTCCTTCGCTGATCAGAACCTTTAGCTTCATCTGGATTCTCATATACAGACAATTTTTGAGATAATAAGCCTTCGCAATTATGCAATCTCGCTGTGCCGCAGTAGAGTTGATCGCTGCTCGCGATCTTATAGATTAATTTTATTAAGTTAGCCTTAAATATATTATCTGCTATGGCTAAATAACTAATGCCGCCTGTTGCCAACTTTGGGGGATATCTAAACGAGTTTCAAACTCGAAAACAAAAGATCGATGTTCTCCTCAGGGAGCAAGGGTGGAATGTCGGCGATAGATCCAAGGTCGTTCTAGAGGTTGACACAAAGCAATCTGATTTCTGCACCCAAAATTATAAAACCGTCTCTGAGACTTTGAGAAATGACCTGGAAAGCAAATATGCTGATTATCTTCTTCTTGACAGCATGGGCGGACCGATTGCAGTTGTGGAAGCAAAGCGCACATCAAGAGATCCCATCTTAGGCCGAAAGCAAGCAGAAGAATATGCGGATGACATAAAATCACAGATTGCAAAGGACGTTTTTATCTTTCTTTCCAATGGATACGAGATATGGTTCTGGGATAGGGCGCGCTACGGTCCCAGACAGATAAAGGGCTTCTTCTCCTTGAAGAACCTGGAGCGCCTCCGGTTTCAGGTTGAAATGGGATTGGATCTCAAGGACGTCGAGGTCAACAGCAATATCGTTGATCGTCCCAAGAGCATTGAGATAACCAAGCGGGTAATCGAGCATATTCAAAAAGGAAATCGCAAAGCACTGGTGGTCATGGCCACAGGCACGGGAAAGACCAGAGTGGCAATGGCAATCATCGATGCGCTCTTGAAGAACAATCGAGCGCAGAAGGTTCTTTTCTTAGCAGACCGAAAAGCACTTCGAGATCAGGCGAGCGATGATGGATTCAAGAAATTCCTGCCGGAAGAATCCAAGTCCAAGATTCTTTCCGGCAATTTCGATAAAACCTCCAGGCTGTATGTCTCCACTATTCAGACCTTTCAGGAGATCTACAACAAAAAGGACAGCTCTGGAAAGTACCTGATCTCGCCTGCCGAGTTCGATGTGATAATATCAGACGAGGCGCACCGTTCCATTTACAACAAGTGGCGAGATGTTTTCACCTATCTTGATGCCATTCAGATTGGACTCACGGCCACGCCTTCCGATCTCTTAGACAGGGACACTTTCAGGTTCTTTAATTGCCTGGATGGAGCGCCAACGGCTCTTTACGATTATGATGAGGCGGTGAAAGAAGGCGTTCTCTGCGATTTCCGGAGGAACATCCTGGGCGCGCAGACTCATTTCCAGATTCAGGGCATCAGGCCTGAGGATTTGACCTCAGGAGAGTTTACAAGGCTTGCGGAAGCAGGAATTGATCCGGAAGAGATCAATTTCGAGGGAACTGAACTGGAGAAGAAGGTCGCAGTCACGGGGACAAGTGAAGCCATCGTCAGGGAGTTCATGGAGAGCTGCCAGATGGACAGTTCCGGCAACCTCCCGGCCAAGACTATCTTCTTTGCCGTCTCCAAAAAACATGCCAAGCGGCTTTACGAGGCTTTCGAGAAGCTTTATCCCGAGTACAAAGGGCTGCTGGCAAGGATAATAGTATCTGAGAACTCGCGGGCAGACAAGCTGATTAAGGAATTCAAGGAGGAGGACTGGCCGAGGGTGGCCATCTCCGTGGATATGCTGGACACGGGCATCGATGTGCCGGAGGTCTGCAATCTGGTCTTTGCCAAGCCCGTGCTCTCCAAGATCAAGTTCTGGCAGATGCTGGGGCGTGGCACCCGCGCGGATCAAATCTGCAAGCATCGGGACTGGCTGCCCAACGGAAAAAAGGAGTACTTCAAGGTCTTCGACTTCTGGCGCAACTTCGAATACTGGGACATGCACCCGGACGGAGACGCTCAGCAGAGCCAGGAGGCCATAACCAACCGCATATTCATGGTCAGGCTCAAGCAGCTCGACCACTTCCGCAAGAGCGGTGTGGAGGAAGGCGTGCAGGCGGTAAAGGCCAGGGTTCTGGAAGACATCAAATCCCTGCCTAAGGACTCGGTAAGCGTGCGGGAGAGCCTGCGCGAGGTGGAGAAAGCGCTCTCGCCCCGGCTTTGGGAGAGCGTGGGACTTGATCCGCTGAAGTTCCTGAAGGAGAGGATCACGCCGCTCATGAAGTTCAAGCCGGATGTGAACCTGAATGAGGCTTCTTTCACTTTGCGCTGCGAGCGGTTGGGCCTGGCCATCCTGAAGGGTGACTTGGAAGAGGTCGAGAGGCTCAAGCCGGAGATTGGAGAGATGATTGAGTGCCTGCCCACCAATCTGGATTTGGTTCGGCCCAAAGAGGAATTCATAGAGCGGGCGCTCTCGGAAGTGTTTTGGCAGGATATGAGCTTTGATGACGCTCAGATGCTCATCCGTGAACTTTCGGGCCTCATGAAGTACATGTCCAAAGAGCCTCGCAAAACAATCATAATCGACCAGGAAGACCTCATCCAGAGCAGGGAGACAATCGTCTTCGGGCCGGACTGCCAGGAGGAATACGTCTCCGTCTACAAAGAGAAGGTGGAGGATAAGATCAGGAGGCTGGCAGAGGAGCATCCGGCCTTGAGGAAGATCAAGAAAGGCGAGGAGCTGGATGAGCAGGATCTGCGCAGGCTGGAGGAGACGCTCAACAGCCCGGAGCTTTTCATCAGCGAAGAAACGCTGCGCAAGACCTACCGGCAGCGGGCCGGGACGCTGGTGCAGTTCATTAAGAAGGTGCTTGGGCTCTACGAGTTCCCCCAGCCGGAGGAGCGGATCTGGGATGCCTTCCAGACCTACATCATCGAGAACAACCGCAATTACACGGCGGATCAGCTCAACTTCATCCGGGCCATTCGCTCTGTATTTGCCAAGAAGAAGCACCTGGACTTTGGAGACCTATTCGATGCGCCTTTCATCAACTTCGGGGCCAAAGCTCCCATGCCCATGTTCTCCGAGGATGAGCTGAAAAGCTTTATCAAGATCTGCGGCTCGCTGGAGAAAGAGCTGTTTGCGGAGGCGTGAGGGATGGAGAGGAAGCTGCCGGAGGGTAGATGCTAAAAAGGCTAAAGGATATAACGAGCTATCATAAAGGTAAAAAACCTAATATTTTGCTCGATAAATCAACTGATTTCAGCTTACCTTATCTCACAGCAGATTACTTTAGAAATGGCGTGCCTACTCAATTTGTGCCTTCAGAATGTCTATCAAATTGTGTGGTTTGCGGCCATAATGATATTGTGCTTATTTGGGATGGCTCCAGGGCGGGAGATGTTTTTTCGGGCCTTAATGGAGTGCTCGCTTCTACTATGATAAAAATCGACTCCAAAGAGGAGCATGTCCTCAAAGATTATATCTTATTCTATTTAAAAACTCAGTTTAAAAACCTCAATGACAAGACTACTGGATCTTCTATTCCACATATTCGAAAGTCCCTATTTGAAAATCTCCAAATTGATATTCCACCTCTCGAAACCCAGCGCCGGATCGTGGCCATCCTCAACAAAGCCGAGGAGACGCGGAGGCTGCGAGCCCAGGCGGATGAGCTGGAGAGTGGATTAATTCAAAACATTTTTATGAAAATGTTTGGGGATCCAATAACGAATCAAAAGGGGTGGGAAATAGAAGCGTTAGATACTCTCTGTGATGAATTATACCGATATCCAACCTTTTATGGTTTTGATTATAGTGAAACTGGTACCCCTGTTGTCAGAATCTCTAATATTCTCTCTAATGGATTCCTAGACCCAACAATAGCCAATTACGCATTTATTGATGAAGAAATTAACAAGAGATTTCCGAGAACGATTTTAGAATTGAATGACATATTGATGGCAGTGCGTGGTGATGGATCAACTGCTAAGAGAATAGGATTAGTCAATCACCCTTCACTCGTTGGCAGTAATATAAGTCCAAATTTGATTCGATTTAAAACAAACGAAATAAAATTAAATCCAATATTCTTCTTTTACTTATTGACGTCTCCTGGCGGACAGAGACTTTTAGAAAAATATGTCACCCGAACTGCGAAGAAGACTATTACAGCGGGCGAAATCAAAAGAATTAAGATTATTTGTCCGCCGATTTCGATTCAACAGAGTTTTGAGCAGATCGCTAGGAATGAATGGTGGATGAAGCAAAAGCAAGAACGATCCAAAATGATAACTGATAATCTATTTAACACACTTGTGCAAAAAGCCTTCTGCGGGGAGTTAGTAGCATGAAGCTCGCCCCTGAATTGAAGTCCAAGATCGACACCCTCTGGGACAGGTTCTGGTCCGGTGGCCTCTCCAATCCACTCTCATCCATCGAGCAGATGTCTTACCTCATCTTCATGAAGCGGCTGGAGGACATGGACGCTGCTGAGCGCAAGCGCGCCCAGGCCCAGGGGCTGGCCTTCAAGTCAGCATTCGAGGGTCACGAAGAATACCGCTGGTCCAACTGGAAGAACTACCGGGCTGAGAAGATGCTCAGCCACGTTCGGGATGTGGTCTTTCCATTTATCAAAGATCTGCATGACGGCGACAGAACCCTCTTTTCAGAGCAGATGAAGGATGCGGTCTTCATTATCCCCAAGCCATCGCTCCTCCAGGAAGCAGTGGCCATTATCGACGACCTGGACATCGCCACTCAGAACAGAGACACGCAGGGAGACATCTACGAATACCTGCTGAGCGAGCTTAAGACCGCGGGCAAAAACGGCCAGTTCAGGACGCCCAGGCACATAATAAGAATGATAGTAGCTCTGGTTGATCCAGATATCGGCGACCGCATCTGCGATCCTGCCTGCGGCACGGCTGGCTTCCTGGTAAACGCCTACGAGCACATTCTGCGCAAATACACAAGCTCGGATGCAATTGAGCAGGATGAGGAAGGCGCTTTCCACAATTTAACTGGTGACAAGATCGTAGAGAAGAAGCACTGGGGCTTGCTATGGAACGAGACCTTTTTTGGCTTCGACTTCGACTCCACAATGGTCAGGATCTCGCTCATGAACATGATGCTGCACGGCATCCGCGGCCACAAGATCCGGCAGGTGGACACCCTCTCCAAGGGCTTTACCGAGTGGGAAAAATACAGCGTGGTCCTGGCCAATCCGCCCTTCAAGGGCAGCATCGACGAGAACGACATAAACGATCGCCTGACTCTGGGCACAAAGAAGACCGAGCTTCTTTTCGTGGAGAGGATGATGCAGCTTCTAACCAATGGCGGCAGGTGCGGCGTAATCGTGCCCGATGGCGTGCTCTTCGGAAGCTCCAAAGCCCATAAGAGGCTGCGTCAACTCCTGCTGGAAAAGTGCCAGCTCGAAGGCATCGTCTCCATGCCATCCGGAGTCTTCCGTCCTTACGCGGGCGTATCCACGGCGGTCTTGATCTTCACCAAGGGCGGCAGGACGGAGCGGGTCTGGTTCTACAACATGGAGAAAGACGGCTACTCTTTAGACGACAGGAGGAACTTCATCGACGGTAAAGGCGACATTCCGGATATCATCGAGCGGTACAAGAAGAGACGCGAGGAGAGCCCCACAGACAGAAAAGGCAAGTGCTTTTTCGTGCCCTACAGCGAGATCAAAGAGAATGGCTACGACCTCTCCATCTCCAAGTACAGAGAGATTGAGTACGAAGAGGTAGTGTACGAGAAGCCGGAAGTGATTCTGGACAAGATCGAGGCTCTGGAAGACCAGATCAAAGCGAATGTGGCCGAGCTGAGGAGATTGCTGGGGGAAAAATAGCGTCGTCCAAGGAAATCCGCAATTTTTCTGCTAAATTTTGGACAATACACCAGCAAAACGCAGTCTTTCACAGCAGCACAGGATTCATGCAAATGCCTAAGTTGCCAATCCTGCCATCTGAGAAGATCGCAGGAGAACTATCGCAAGGTCTTGATTTCTGTCTTGACTCGAATTGTGCCATGTGCATATTTCCAATTCCGAAAAGATGCCGGTACTAC
>JAQVZT010000156.1 GCA_028708055.1 Methanothrix sp. | reverse complement strand
GCATCTTTGGTCCGCTAAGGAGGAAGGCCGCCGGGCCAGAAGGAACTATGCACAATCTCCTCCGGGCCTGCTTCGCACTCTTGCCTCGCAAGCACTCAATTTCTTTGCACTATCCACCCATACTAAAATGTTGCCAGGTGATATATGATAAATCGACGGTCCCCGACCATTTGTCCAGAGTTTTATGGATGCTAACCTTGGACCAGCCGCCTTTATCAGTATTTACCCAAATGTATTTCTCCTCCGGCCAATTGCTTATGTCAATATTGGTATTGGGTTTAACCTTGGTGCCGAGCCCTTCCGGCCAGAATGGATAATCTCTCTCATTCGATACAATTGTTGCACCATATATCGGAGTAATCCTGATATCTGCGGTGAACGGGGCCTTGAAATAGCCTTCGTAGCCAAGGTCGATAGCCTGGCCGGGCTTTTCATTGTCAGAATCGACAACATCGACATCAGAAGCCTGATCGGAATTATCATTATCCGGATCGTCTGCATCGATGTCAGAAATTGGGTCGGAATTGTCGCTGTCGAGATCATCATCATTGATGTCCAGGTCGATTCCTCTTCCTTGAGCAAGCGAATTCACTTCTAGGGTTAAATTGCCTTTCGCGTAGCAATATGCATCCAGCACTTCCAGACGGACGGAAGCTGCTACCTGCTCAGTTCCATTCATAGCAGTAAGACTGTATTCCGTTGTCTTTTCCGGCGAGACCAGCAAAAACCCTTTAGAGCTTACTTGATGCGGCCCGGGAAGTATGTTGACTTTTTTGGCGCCAGAAACCGCCCAGCTCAAGTTTGAGCTATCATCTTGAAGGATAGTGGCATAATCCAAAACAAAGCTATTGATCTTCAGGGATTCATCTATGGAAGGAGCTACCTTAAGTGGCTCCGGTATAGATTTGCCTGGTTCGGCTCCATCATCATGGCCTTGCCAATCAATTGCGGTCAGCAATCCGCCAACAGCCGTCAATAGTGCAGCCACTCCGGTCAGGATGCCGGGCAACGTGGTCCAGAAGGATTTGCTATTATCGTCATTGCTCATTATTTTTCCACCTCATCTGTTGCCAGTAGATATAATATTTGCTTAAATTTCCATTCTTTCGCGGAAAAACAAAAATGACTTGTACGTGCCTAGATTAAAAATTTTTCGATCATAGAATGGTCCGGCCATAAGGGCACCTCATGGATTCGCTTTCCAGCGCGTTTTTTTGCTCGCTTCCATAATGCGCCGGACCGGATCGATGCCAGGCATCCGCATAATAGTCGATGAAATTCGAAATCTCCCGTACCTGGCTTTCGGCAATTCGCCCTTTTGACTCATTTGACCGAAAGCTACAAATATCTATAACGATTGTATGTGAAGTTTGCCGCACTACAAGCTGCGCAGGCGAGGATCAAGGCATCTGGAAAATTCTCGCCGACGCTGACGCTCGTGGACGCGCGCAAAGCTGAGGCAAAAGGCGAATAAGGCCCGGCATCTAGCGGTGCAACGGGTTCCCGTAAAACGGACGCTGTGGAAGAATCCAGTGCTTTTTGCCCTGAAGCCCCCGGCTTTTGGTCGAGCTTCGGGCTGGGTCAGGCCCTCACCAAGGTGATCGGTTCCTTCTAAAAGGGCGCTGTGGATCGGCGCTGGCCCGCCGCAGACTCGATTTTATTTTATGGTGGCTTTTTTTAATGATATCGTCGTGATCTTTGTCTTAAGCGAAAGTTATTTATCTCGGCAATTGCCGTATATAGTACTTGGCAAAGGTCAAAACATATTTTCCCTCCTATAGAGCAGACTTTTGCCTCCCTCCTTCTTATTCACGAAATGAATTGCTGCCTGATGTATTATGCATCATTGCCCGGCAAGGATGACCGTGGCCATCGCTGCCCTCTGGGATAAGAGAATGAAGACGGAAGAGATGGTCGAGATATCGGCGCCGAGATTTGGATTGCGAGGGGGCGACAGGGGCGATCATGGCTGGGCTCATACCATCTGACTGCAGGCGTGGCGGGGGCGGGCACGCGCGGGGGTGGGGGGCTGTCGGCGCGGGAGGATATCTCACGAAAAGAGAGATATTAGCCTCTCGCCCCACTATCAGCGGACTGTTCAGGGCTCGTTTCACTATTTTGTTCGGAGTAACCATTCGATTCGCATAGCCAATTTGGAATTGTCTTGTTGATGTTTTCCTCAGCTACTATGTTATTCCCTGTAAATCGATTTCCCTCAGGAATGATTTTTTCCGGGACAATTTTTTTAAGTTGGACCACCATGACATCTGCATTATACTCAAGCTTGCATCCTACCAGTTTGTTAAAATATCCCTGAGCATAAACTGTAAATTGCCAATCTCCGAATGCACCCTTGATAGTTGCATAGCCATCGTTGTTTGTAGTTTCCTGGAAATTATTGCCGTATCCATCATGTCCTGCAATCTGGGCATTTGGAATTGGTTCATCTGATTCATCCACTACTCTAAATTCTCCTTGAACCATTTCGTGCAATTGTGCTGCCGAGTCAATTGCGTTTGTCTTCCCTAATTGGACAGGCTGCAGGTTATTGGATGAAGCCAATTGAGTTGGAGAATCAATTGGTTTGTAGTTAAGATTCGGCGTATATGTCGATCTATAATTAGTATTGGGCATATATGATGGACTATAGCCAGCTACTTGGCTGATGAGTCCTATGCCTGCTACCAAAATTATCATTAGCGCTAGGCAATGATTCGTTTTCGTCTTAATCCCTCCAAGTTTTATCTTAATAGTGTGCTTCTTAAGAGCGGATCAAGTTATTTAATACATATGGTAGAAATAGTCACTCTTTAGCTTTTCTTTTGCCTGATTTTTCCGGGGATTTAAGCAAATGGAACATCCTTCTGCACACGATATGGCATGCCCGACCTTTCGACGATATCTGAGTAAGCAAGATCAATTTATCTCGTAACATAAAAAAAGAGAAGCGAGGATATCCATCCGCTTGCTTTGCAGCGGATAGATTCCCCACATAGTCTTGTCTCTTGTTGATATATTCGGCATATTATGCTGATTCAAGCCAGTTTTCTGCAGACCAGCCGGAATTGCCGTCATCAAAGTTAACCTGCCACCACCAATAGTCATCTTTAAAGATCGGGCCGGATAGGATCATTCCGGTCATACCCACATCCTCTGTGGTGATGACATCAGAACTCAATCCAGCATCATACCGGACTTTCAGTCTATCAGTGGTTACTACTCTTTCGTTGATGCTTCTGGGACCCTGATAGACTGGCTGCTGAATATCAGGTTCTTGATATTGGGGCTCCTGATATGTCGATTCTTCTATTGGTGGTGCTGATTCAAGCCAGTTTTCTGCAGACCAGCCGGAATTGCCGTCATCAAAGTTAATCTGCCACCACCAATAGTCGTCCTTAAAGATCGGGCCGGATAGGATCGTTCCGGTCATACCCATATCCTCTGTGGTGATGATATCAGAACTCAGTCCAGCATCCAGCCTAACTTTCAGTCTATCAGTGGTTACTACTCTTTCGTTGATGGTTCTATTGCCCTGATAAATCACATCTTGATCCGAAATTACCGAGCTTGTTGATTCTTCAATTGATGGTACTGATTCAAGCCAGTTTTCTGCCGACCAGCCGGAATTGCCGTCATCAAAATTAATCTGCCACCACCAATAGTCGTCCTTAAAGATCGGGCCGGATAGGATCGTTCCGGTCATACCCACATCCTCTGTGATGAGAACATCCGAGCTTAACCCGGGATCTTGCCTAACCTTAAGTCTATCAGTTGTAACTACTTTATCATTATTCTCAAATTTGATACTTTGGCTTATGGATTCTGTATCAGTTTGAACCAACTCTCGGTAGAACATAAAATATGCTGGGCGAATGCCAGGGATATCTCCAACATATTCATTGGTCAGAGTCCAACTGGGGAAGAAGACCCTTCTATTTATGCCGGCAACGTCATGGAGCCCTCCGCCTACATCGTAGCCATTCGTATCGTCCCCTTCCTTTGGCATTCCTATCGGAGAAAAGAAATATACTGAGCCTTCAGTTATATCCGAAACAGTATTCAAAAGCAGAGAATTGGCTAGATCCAAGATCTCTTGAGTCGGTACCTGGTTTGTAGCATATTGTGAAGGCTGGTTTACGACTGCACAGATGGTATTTGGAAATTTTGGAGAGTTCACTCTATTGATTATTGTCCATGCTACAGCAATGCGTTCTTCATTGTTGCCGATCGATGCCTCTGACATAATTGCCGTAGCCAGGCATTTTGCATCACTTTCCTGTGAGCTTGATGCTACATTTGATGGTGGAGCAGCCCCCGTGACAGATGCCGTTGTGGTTTCTGAAGTCGGTGTAGTTGTTATGGCTTTCAAAGTTGGTGACGTTGTTGCGGCTTTTGAAGTCGGTGTAGTTGTTGCAGCTTTTGAAGTCGGTGTAGCTGTTGCAGCTTTTGAAGTCGGTGACGTTGTTGTGGCTTTCAAAGTTGGTGACGTTGTTGCGGCTTTTGAAGTCGGTGACGTTGTTGCGGCTTTTGAAGTCGGTGACGTTGTTGCGGCTTTTGAAGTCGGTGACGTTGTTGCGGCTTTTGAAGTCGGTGACGTTGTTGCGGCTTTTGAAGTCGGTGATGCAGTATTCTTTGATGCAGACTCCGTCTGAGAAGATGATTTATCTGTTCCCGCGCTTACAACTTCAAAATCTGCGTCAGTAATCTTGTTGTTGCCAAATTCTATCCAATCACTTGTGACTTCGTGTTCATCAATAGCCCTTGCTCTCCAATGATATTTTCCATTAATTAGTCCATCTACGTGAATCAATACTGCACCATCGGTTTCTGCGTAATCGCTCGATTTCAAATCAGTCTTGATGTCTTTAAAACCACCATCATATTCATCAAGCCGTCGCAGTTCTACCTCCAGCTTTACTCCATCATCATCTCGATCACTCAGCTTTGATTTGAATAAGACGGTACGATCTTTGATTCGGCCCGCAAGAGGAATTTTCTCCCCATCTTCCTTGAGTTGATTGAGATTCTTAAAATCAATTTTAGGTTCATTATTCTTAACGTTTAATGCCTCACTATTCGAAATATCACTGCTTAGTGTCTCAAAAGATCTCGTTTTACCTGCATGGCTCGAATCCCCATTACCACTTATAGCAGTTACGTTCCAGGAGTATTTTGTATTCTCCATCAGCGTTCCTGCTGGCAAATCATATCTTGTTCCATCAGTTTGAAAATTCATTTGGTTGGATTTTTTTGAGCCCTCAAACCCTATGCACAATTTGTAATGGTCCGCATTTGGAACCTTATTCCATTCAAATGTGGGTGTTAACGTATTTATTTTCTGGCCGGGCTCCGGGGAAATTAGATTTGGAGTAGGCACCCAGAAGCTTGGAGGGTAAGCCCATCCAATATATTTTCCGATAAGACTTTTGCTTGGAAGCTCAGAAATTTTATTCACCATAACAAATTCATATGCGTGTATTACTTTGCCTTTGCCCAAATGGATTCCAACATGTCCAAAGGAATTGCTTCCCTTCCCGCTGTAGAAAATGAGCGCTCCCGTTGGAACCTGATCCCATTGATTTGGATTTTTATCATATTCTTTTGGATCAATTTCCTGTCCATATAATGGCTTTAGCTTATCTGCGATTTCATCTACATTTCCTCCTGCCAATACATTCGCATCCTGTTTATATGCACAGGCAACGAACCTCATACATAAGCCTACATTTTTGGAATAGTCGTAGAAAGGATCCTGCAAATGGGCTTCAGCCCACCTTATGGAATCATTTGACCATATTTCGAAATCATCAGGTCTGCTGGAAGATGCAACCCCCACATTAATTAGAGATAAATAAATGAAGCTAAGCATAATCAAGATATATGCTAGATGTCGTTTTTTGCCAATATTATTCATGCTAATCTTCATATCCGCCACCTCTTTTCTCGATTTGATCACCTTGTCGTCTTGCCAAATTGCTTTCTTATTGGCTGATACGAAGAGCCGAATGCGGATCGCCTATAAAATGGTTTTCCATGAATGGTCATTGGTTCTTTTTAATCAAAAGAAAATTTTCCCAATTGGATCCAATGATATGATGCCTCAATCTGACTGCAAAGTATCCTGGTGCAAGGCCAAGAAATAGCATTCTGCAACTAAACTAAAATTAAATGAAAAAAATGCTTTACGCTTCCGCCTCT
>JAQVZT010000004.1:12714-25646 GCA_028708055.1 Methanothrix sp. | reverse complement strand
GCAAGCAATATAAGATCTGCATATCACATAATCGGATACACATGTATCTTAAGGAGCAAGGTTTGGCTCAGGAGGACAAGAACAAGCAGAAACGAAGGAAATGGGTTCGATACGAGCGCAAGCACAGCCTTTCCGCAGGACATATCGATTGGCACGAATGGGCTGGCACTGGGATCAAGGTGTGCGTGGTCCTGGATGATGCATCCCGGATGGTGTTAGCCGGTGGCGAGTTCACAGAAATCAATACTCGTAACAGCATTGAGATAATTGACCAACTGGTCGATAGGTATTGGTGGCTCTATCCCATGAGGGAGCTTATCATGGATCATGGTGCAGAGTTTGGAGCTCATAGAATTCATGATGATGGCAGTTGGAGCAGCGAATTCAAAGATCATCTTGAAAATCACGGAATCAAGCCGATATTGGCCAGAGTAAAGCATCATCAGACAAACGGGAAGCTAGAAAGGTTTTTTGGAGAATATAAATGGCATAGACCTGCGTTTTCTTCATTCGACGAATTTATAAATTGGTATAACGATAGACCTCGCTGAAGCCTGAATCTCCAAAACCTTGAGACTCCAAGGATTGCCTTTGGGAAAAAATGCCGTTAGAAGCCTATTTTGCAATTGGACGTAGACTGTTTGGGTTGTGAAAGATATATGAATAAATCTAGGCAAATGAAATTGAGACGGGCGCGAAATAATTTCAGGACTCTACAGTATAGTTATGCATGTAGAAAAATTTAAATATTATTCATATTACTTTCTATCATGTGTATAGGTGGAAATTTAGCCACTCTACAAGGATTTCGATCAATTTAGCGGTGCTATTCACATTCATCATATTTTATCAAGCATCTGCTTTGGAGGCGGAGCCGCAAGGAGTGGACGCATCCAGAGAAGATGCCAGCTATGCCCTTAGCATATCGGCCCTTGATGCCGCCAATTTGCTGCAATGGACCGTGAACCCAGGCCCGAAGGCAATGCCATTCCTGCCCAGTCCTAGCCTCGCCGCAATTACCAACAATCCCCCAGAGACGCCCGCCACTCCTGAGGGGCCAGCCAGTGGAGTTCCCGCAGAGCCCTATACTTTTGCCACCAGCGCCACCGATCCGGATGGAGATCGGATCAGTTACATCTTTGACTGGGGAGACGGAAAACAATCCAAGACCGGCCTTCTCCCCTTCGGAGAAAATGCTACTGCAAATCACACCTGGTCGAGAGCCGGAACTTACCGGATCACTGTCGTTGCCGAAGACGCGAGAGGCGCATCTTCGCCCAGGTCGCTGGAAAAAGAAGTCCTCATAAACACCCCGCCGGATAGGCCCACTAAACCATCCGGGCCGGGATCGATTTATGCCTGGGTCGAGAATGCCTATAGCTCATCTGCAACCGACCCAGACGGAGATCTGGTGGAGTGTGACTTTGACTGGGGTGACGGAAATGTGTCCCGCACCGGTCCGACTGGCTCTGGTAGCAATGCCAGTGTTGCGCACATCTGGACCCAGGCCGGAGCCTACCGGGTCAGAGTGATGGCCAGGGACCCTCTGGGTGCAGAATCGAATTGGTCAGAGGAAATAATCGTAAGCGTCATTGCCAATAACAGACCAGACAGTCCAAAGGAGCTATTCGGGCCGGCCTTCGGATACAGGGCAATTGCAAACAGTTACTTTACAATGGCCAGGGATACCGATGATGACCGCGTAGTGTACTGCCTGGATTGGGGAGACGGTGCATCCTCCACTACGGAGCTGGCCGGCTCCGGCTCAATAGAATGCGCTTCTCATGCCTGGTCTAAGGAAGGAGAATATCTGATCAGAGCCAGAGCCACAGACATGAAGGGCGCGTCATCAGGCTGGATGGAGCTGATGAATGTGACAATTGCTGATAATGATCCTCCTGACTCGCCTGCTCTGCCATCCGGACCGATAAGAGGCAGAAGTAAGGCAAGCTACCGATATGCAACGTCCGCAAACGATCCGGACGGTGACCACGTCAAATACGTCTTCGATTGGGGCGACAAAACAACCTCCTGGACCGGCCTGGACTATATCGATTCGGGGACGAAAGAGAGCATATCACACAAATGGAGCCGGGCCGGAACCTACCAGGTCAAAGCCATGGCCTTGGACGACAAGGGAGCCATCTCCGGATGGTCTGGTTCTCTGACGATCAATATATCTCCGGACTGAGAGAAGACACTGGAATCGATTCAAACATGGAAATGACATTCATGCCTTCTCAGGAAAATTTCCTCGAGATTTCCATGGAAATTGGCGATGCTCACGAAATTACTTGCTCGGATGATAGCAGAGCCAGACAATTCCGTTCTTGAATGCTCTTGTCTTCATAAGCCGGAGGTTTTTCGTTTCAACACCGGCAAACAGGCTCTTTCCGGACCCAAGAATGATGGGATGAACAATGAGCTGGTATTCGTCGATCAGGGCGAGATTGGTCAGCTGCCTCACTATGCTTCCGCTACCAAGTATCGCAATATCTTTGCCCTCTTGCTCCTTCAGCTCAAGGATTTCCTCTGACTTAATCTCATGGAGGAGCCGGACATTTCTCCAGTGGGGGCCTTCCTCCACTGATTTAAGCGTTCTGGAAAAGACGATCTTCTCAATGCCGTTCATGACCTCAGCCATATCTGGATTGCTCTTCATTGCATCAGGCGTCGGCCAGTAGCTTTCCATCATTTGATAGGTCGTGCGCCCAAAGATCAGAGCATCGCCGGTCTTCGATTGGGCCCGGGAGAACTCATCGTATTCAGGGTCCCGATCGGCTTTGAACCAGTCGATCTCGCCATTCGGCCCGGCAAAGAATCCGTCAACGGTCACATTGTTAAAGACTACTATTCGCCTCATTAAGCCATCTCAATAATTCGTTTCATAGCTGTCCGCTTTCCCGCTTTTCCCTCACCGCCACCATGCTGCTGGCCAGCATCACCGGCCCATCAAATCCGCCCCTGGCCCGGCTGGAGTCCACAAAGACCCGATCCATCAAGACCGGCGCTCCGTAGGACGATGCCCCGCACAGCAGGAGCAGCGTTCGGAAGATGAGATTCCCGGACACCCCTTCCGGGGCAATGACGATATCATCCCCCCGGCAGCTTTCAATGAGTATCCCCTTGTGCTCTGCCAGAAGTCCGGCCTCCCGCGCCTGGGCGGCGATCAGTTCACCTTCCAGAAGGCTGCGGTCAACGCGCTCGCACCGCCCCCTGTCCTCCATCCTGCCGCCGGAGAGCACAGCCCCCCTGGGCACGAGGCCCATGCCGCGCAAAAATTCGGCTCCGCCCAGCAGTAGCTCCAGCCGGTCGGAAGCAGTCTCTCCCTCATCGATTCCCACCGGCCCCAGAAGGAAGGCCCAGCCTGATACCTCCAGCAGAGCTAGCCGCCGCACGCGAACCTGAAACTGATCGGCGAGGGCGCGCATGGTCCTTCCCGCGGGAAGGTTTCCCCGTACAGCGCCATCGATCCTGCCCTGAGCCAAAAGCCGCACCAGCTCATTCCAGGGCTCCTGGCTTGGAGCGCATTCCAGAGGGCAGTCGCATCCGGGATCGCCCACAACCACCAGGTCGGCATACTCCATGGCTGACTCCAGAGATGCAACCAGTTCAGGGTCCGCCTTCCAGATGCCTATGCCGATGCGAGCTCTTCTCGATTTCGCTGCGCGCTTTAGCGAGTCTATGAAATTGCCGTCCATAACAAATTGCAGCCTTATTCAATGAATTCCAGTTACGCATTCCTTTTCCAGGTCAAAGAGGACACACTCTTCTTCGCCCTGGGATATGATTAGCTTTCTCTCTTCTGTGACCCGTCCGATCACCCGCGCCGTGAGGCTGCGCCGCTCGAATATCTCCAGGACCTCCTGCGAGTCTTCAGGTTTTGCGGTGACGACAAAGCCCATTCCGGGATACATCTTCAGCCAGCTTGCCAGATCAAGGCCTGTGGGAACGGCAATCTTATCGACATCCACCACCGCCCCCACCCGGCTGGTCTCCAGCAGCATTCCCAGAGTCCCCAGCAGTCCGGGATTGCTGATATCCTTTCCCGCCCTGACCAGACCCCTCTCACCCAGCTCCTGCATGCACCCCAACTGGGTGAGCAGGGTCTTGCTGTCCTTGAAGCTGGTGGAGTCGAAGTTTATGGAAAATTTGGCATGAGGCCTGCCATCCAGGTCGGCAGCCGCGATGACGACCTCGCCCGCCCTGGCAGTGCTGCTCAGTATGACGCCGCTCTTCTTCGCCTTGCCCAGAATGGAGACATCAAGGGCACTGTAGGGCGTGTCCGGATGCAGGTGCCCGCCGATGATCGGCACATGAAATTTCTCTATTGCCTTCCTCATGCCCCGCAGGACCCTCTCTGCGATCTCCTGGTCGTTTACAGAGAGAACATCGACCATCGCCACCGGCCAGCCGCCCATGGCGGCGATATCATGCACATTTACCAGGACGGAACAGTAGCCGGACCATTCAGGATCGACATCCATGAGCTTGGACCAGATGCCGTCCGCCGCCAGGAGCATGACCTCCTCCCCGTCGTCGATCACCGCCGCATCCTCACCAAAGGAGGCAATGATGCGTTCGGACTGCACAGGAAAGAACTGCAATAGGCTGCCTATCTGCTTTTTGCGAGTGATGCCCACAAATCCTCGCAGCTCGGATGCCAGAGACTCCAGATTCATCGCGGACCATTGCATTTCACATCAAAAATAGATGACGCTTTGATAGAACGCCGGTCCGGCTTTGGCGAGACTATGGGTAAGCATTTGGAGATGCATTTGGAGATGCATTTGGAGATGCATTCGGAGATGCATTCGGAGATGCATTCGGAGATTCATTTGGAAATGCAATTGGATATTCATTTGCTGAGATAGGGCGCAAGGTTCTTAAACTCTCAACCTACTGGATGAAATCCCGCGTTCCGAAGAGGCTATCAAGAGCCTTTTATGCCTGGTTTGATCTCTTGGGCAGGATTTCTCAGACCGGGTTCCACAGGAAATATCGCCAAAAGAAGTTTTTATAGTTTTTGCAGATAGCGGAAATTCATGAGTTAATAAAAAATAATAATAAGTAAATACGAAATTCTTGCCGGCAAACGGGATAAGTCCCGACGTATACCCATGCGAAGCCGGGGGGTTGGCGGGCAATATGTTTTACAGAGTCATCCTGAAACGAGATCATGGGGCCAGTTTTCATCAATAGGGTCCCGTTTTAATATTAACCATAAAAGAGGAGAAAAGCAGATTTCACTTTGCAGGATGCAGAGATAAATGGCTGAACCCTACTGCCTAACTGTTTTCCGGATCTTTCACGAAAGATCCTCCATAGATCATATCCCATTTCCTCATATCACATTGATTCGTATCCCATATCTCCTATTCCATATCCCGCCCTTGAAAACGTCTGCCTGCGAAAGCATTATGTTCTCAGCCACCGTGGGGGAAAGGGGATAATTGATGCTTACCAGGAATTTCAGACAGGGCCGCATCATATTTGCCAGGCTCGATCATGGGGAAGATATCATCCGCCAGTTCACCATTTTAGCAGAAGAGAATGGAATTGAGACCGGTGCTCTCAGTGCCATAGGGGCTCTCTCCCGTGCTGATCTCGCCTGCTACGATCAGAGTTCTCATGAATACGGCAAGATAGCTCTGAATGATCCGGTGGAGCTTGCATCCTGCTCCGGCAACATATCCCTGAAGGACGGCAGGCCGTTTGTGCATGCTCATGCGGTTTTGTCGGACCGGACGGGAAAAACCTGGGGCGGCCATCTGATCTCAGGTACCATCTTTGCCGGGGAAGTATTTCTCCAGGAGCTTTCCGGTGGTCTGCCCCTTAAGAGGGTTCCTGATTCCATTACGGGCCTCTATCTGTGGAGTAAAGATTGATGAAAAATTCCGAATATTTCGAGCATTTGCAGCAGGGCCTCGAAAATGCCATGCAGATAGCCCAGACGGCAAGAAGCAGAGGTCTGGATCCCACCACCTATGTCGAGGTGCCGCTCGCGGTAGATCTGGCGGAAAGGGTGGAGAAGCTGATCGGCATTCCCGGCATTGCCGCTCGCATTCGAGAGCTAGAGGAAAAGGGCCTGAGCCGGGAAGAAGCCGCTTTGGCCATTGGTGTGGATTTCGCAGAAGGCCGTCTGGGAAAGGGAGCAAGCAAGGTTCAGTCGGTGGAAAACGCCATCAGAACCTCAGTGGCGCTGCTGACCGAGGGAGTGGTGGCCGCGCCCATTGAGGGAATAGCCCGCGTGGACATAGGCAAAAACGATGATGGAACCGAATATATCAAGGTCTACTATGCCGGTCCCATTCGTTCCGCTGGCGGGACCGCCCAGGCCCTCTCTGTTCTTGTAGCTGACTATGTGCGAATGGCCATGGGCATCGCTCCCTGGAAGCCCAGGCCGGAAGAGGTGGAGCGCTATGTGGAGGAGATTGGCCTCTACAAACGGGTAGCTGGGCTTCAGTATTCCCCTTCGGACGACGAGATTCGAACCATTGTGCGCAACTGTCCCATCTGCATTGAGGGCGAGCCCACAGAGGAGGAAGAGGTATCTGGATATCGCGACCTTCCCAGAATCGAGACCAACCGGGTGAGGGGCGGCATCGCTCTGGTCTCAGCCGAGGGCATAGCCCTGAAGAGGCCCAAGCTCAAGAAGCATGTCACTAAGCTTGCCATCACCGGATGGGAGTGGCTCGACAGCCTGAGCAGCGGAAAGAAAGACGGCGGAGACTCGACTCCCAAATTCCTGCGAGACCTTATTGCCGGGCGGCCGGTCTTCTCTCACCCCTCGCGGGCAGGCGGCTTTCGGCTGAGGTACGGGCGGGCTAGAAATACCGGCCTAGCAGCCGCCGGAATCAATCCTGCCACCATGATGCTCCTCGGCCAGTTCATGGCCGCCGGAACCCAGATTAAGGTCGAGCAGCCCGGAAAGGCGGCAGCGGTAGCTCCCGTCAACTCCATCGAAGGCCCGACGGTGAGGCTCCTAAACGGGGACGTGGTCCGCCTCGATTCCGAAGAGGATATACTGCAATGGATGCCCAGGAGCTGCAAAGATCCGAGGAGCATCCAAATCGCTCTCAAGGCCCACATTTCCAGCATTCTTGATATCGGAGAGATCCTGATCAGCTACGGAGAGTTTTTGGAAAACAACCGGCCACTGGCTACTGCCTCCTATGTCTTTGAGTGGTGGGCCGAGGAATTGCTCAAGGCGGGGGGGGACCCCGCCGGAAAAGAGAAGATAATCGGAGAAGAGGCCATCGCCATCTCTCGAAAATATGGCGTTCCCCTCCACCCGGCTCATACCTATCTCTGGCATGACCTCTCCCAGCAGGACTACGAGAAGCTCGCTTCTCTGGCACTCTCGGAAGGCGTTCTCGAATCAGGAACCTCCGGATCTCTTCTGCTCCCCATGGCTGCCAAAGAGTCGCTTGAAGCGCTCCTGGTCCTGCACAGGGTGAGAGGCGGAAAGATCATCATACAGGATCATCTGCCCTTCCTGCTCTGCCTGGGATTGGAGCCGGATGGCGCCGGCCTGAAGAAACGCAGCACAGAGGGAGCGGATGGCGCAGGTGATGCAGATGGCGCAAAGAGAGCGGACGATGGGGCTGGGGAGGTAAAATCTGAAGACATAAATCAAGACAAGAATGATGATAAAAAGGACGATAAGAACGAAGATAAAAAAGACGATAAGAAAGAAGACAATAAAGACGAAACGAAAGACAGCACGAAGGATGGCTCGGCTCTGGAGCTGGTAAACATGCGCTCAGGCCTGGTGGTTCGGGCCCGGGCACCCACGCGCATCGGCGCCCGCATGGGCCGGCCTGAGAAGTCGGACAAAAGACTGATGCGCCCACCACCGCATGTGCTCTTTCCGGCAGGAGAAGAGGGCGGCAAATCAAGATCCATCCAGGAAGCAGCCAGGCACTCTACAAGCAACACCACCGGCATCATCAATGTCGAGATCGAGCGAAGGGTCTGCAAATCATGCGGCAAGGAGGGCTTCGCCTTCCGGTGTGAATGCGGCGGCCACACAGAAAAGAAGAGAGTCTGTCCCCAGTGCAACATTGCCGCCCCGGAGAAGTGCCCCAAGTGCGATAAAGAGACGACGGCAGTGGCTAAGATGCAGATAGATGTCAAGAAGCTGTATCATCAGGCGCTCGAGAACCTGGGCGAGAGGGAACCGGAGTCGCTCAAGGGGGTCCTGGGGCTGTCCTCCCGGGACAAGACTCCCGAGCCTCTGGAGAAAGGGATACTGCGAGCCAAACACGGGGTGAATATCTTCAAGGACGGAACGGTGCGATACGATCTAACTGATTTGCCTCTAACCCATTTCCGGCCGGACGAGATCGGCACGAGCCCTGAGGTATTGTGCAGCCTGGGATACACCCATGATATGCACGGGCAGCCTCTGACCTCGCCTGACCAGGTCTGCGAGCTTCGTGTCCAGGACATAATCCTGGCTGTGGACGCGGGAGACTATCTGGTCAGAGTGGCTCAATTCATGGATGAGCTTCTCGTCAAGTTCTATGGCCTTGAGCCCTACTACAATGCCAAAACCCCGGCTGACCTGATCGGCACCCTCATGGTGGGCCTCGCCCCTCACACCTCCGCAGGAGTGCTCTGCCGCCTCATTGGCTACAGCCCTGCGTCCGCCGGATTTGGCCATCCGTTCTTTCATGCTGCCAAGAGGCGAAACTGCGACGGCGATGAGGACTGCGTGATGCTGCTCATGGATGCGCTGGTCAACTTTTCCATGTCCTACCTTCCTGCCAAGCGGGGGGGAAAGATGGATGCATGTCTGGTCATGACTACCATCCTCAACCCTTCCGAGGTTGACAAGGAAGCCCACAACCTCGATCTGACGCCCGTGTACCCCCTTGAGTTCTATGAGGCCACCCTGAGAACTGCAAACCCCAAAGACCTGGAGAAGAAGTTCGATCTGGTCTCCAAGAGGCTGGGGTCCGATGCCCAGTACGAGGGGTTCAACTTCAGCCACAGCACCACGGATATCGCTGCCGGGCCCAAGAACAGCGCCTACAAGACTCTGGAGACGATGATCGACAAGATGGATGCTCAGCTGGAGCTGGGGCGGATGATCCGGGCGGTGGATGAAAAGGATGTGGCGGAAAGGGTCATCAACTCTCACTTTCTGCCCGACCTGATAGGAAACCTGCATGCTTTCTCCAAGCAGAAGGTGAGGTGCGTGAAGTGCGGAGCTAAGTTCCGCCGCCCGCCTCTGAAGGAGACCTGCCCCAAGTGCGGCGGCAGGATAATCCTCACCGTCCATGAAGGAAGCGTCAGGAAGTACCTGGAAGTCTCCATAAAGGTAGCTGAGGAGTACGGCGCGAGCAGCTACACCAAGCAGAGGCTGCAGCTTCTGAAGATCGAGATCAACTCCCTCTTCAAGAACGACAAGGCCAGACAGACGGGGCTGGCTGACTTCATGTAAAAAGGATCTAAATCTAAAAATTTAAATATGAATCATGTAGATGGATTATTGAAAAGAAGGGGACAAGTGTTCGTGATGAGGCTCATGATGAGAAGGGGGTTAGTGCGATTGCAGCCGGCATTGATGATGACAATGCTTCTGACTGCGCTGCTGACAGTGCTTCTGGCGGCGTCTCTTTCCGGCTGCGCATTGGGTGTGGATGTGGGGGCAGGGCAGGCAAAGAGCAATATGACGGTTATTCCTGCGTCGCAGGATGTTTACATCAGCATGGGAGAGAACCGGGTTTCGGTCTTCAATCAGACTGAGACACTTCTCTGTGCGGTTGATGTGAAAGAGGGAAACAAGAGCGAGAGAGCAAGCTATCCAGGCGCTCCGGCGATTCAATTCGATATCTCTGGCCTCAATATCACAGATAACGATGTTGCCATTCTGGTTCTGAAGGCGCAGTCCATGCAAAACCAGGGAGATCCGGTCCTGGTGGCCTTGTTGACCATAGGCTCGGATTGGGATGAAAGCTCGGATTACACCACATTTCTGGTCAATATCCTTCCTGCCTGGAATATCATCAAGAAGAACGATGCCACAGCCGTGAGCAGCAATACGGATGGCGACGGCGTCTTTGCTTTTGATGTCTCCCAGAAGCTTAAGAATGCAATAAAAGAGTATAGCGGGGATAAAAAGGATAGCAAGATCTCCTTCCTCCTGGAGGCCATCAGCAACAGCAGCGCTCAGGTTTCCTTCCTGCCCAGAGAGAGCGGCCAGGGGCCGTTCCTTATGATCATGCCCTATCCGGCACTCCCGGCGGATGTAGCCGTAGTGCCAGCTGTGCAGCTCGATCTGGCGATCAACTCCAGCTTGACTACCGATGGGCTCGTTGCACCTTCTGAAAACGGGAGCGAGACGAAGATGCTGGTGGGCAAGAGCCATGACATGCAGCCAATCCCGGCAGTCGGATCGACTCTCATGGCCGGAAGATCTCTGAGCAACAAGAGTCTGGATTAGGCAACGCGCCAGTTTGGCTAATTCTGCCGTTCTTTTTTTTGCAGAGAAAAAAAGCATTTACGAGTTGCCTGGCCGCAAGAGGAAAATAAGGCAACAGATCAAGGAAGGGACAGATGGACATCTTTTCTCATGCGCTGATACCCTATCTGCTGGGAGGCTTCTTTTGCCTGGACAGAAGGCTCCTTGCTGTCCTGGTGCTGGGCGGGATAGCGCCGGATCTTGATACACTTATCTCCTGGATTGGCGGCCTTTATCCAAGCGACTTCCTGCTGGTGCACAGAGGCTTCACCCATACCATTTTCTTCGGTTTCTTCTTTGCTCTGCTGGTCTTCGGTCTCGCCTCCCGGCAGCCGGTAAGAACCTTTCTGAGCAGGTTCATTAAATATGATCTCATTTTCTCCCCGGCCAGTATGGCCTTTCTTTATGCCGGCGTTCTACTGCATCTCTTTGTGGACTATACAACCACGAGAGGCGTTCCGCTCTTCTACCCCTGGCAGGCGGCCAGGTATTCGGCGGACATCTTCTCCCAAATAGAGCCTGCGGCACTCATCGCCAGCCTGCTGGTCCTGGCGGAACTGATACGAGAGCGGCAGAGAATAACGTTTAATAAAAATATATTAATATTATTTGTGGTCTTCTTCCTTATCATGGGCGCGATAAGAATTGAGGGAAAGGCATCTGCAGAGAGTTTTTTTAGCGGACAGAATGCAGAGGTCCACCCGGATTCCAATCCCTTTTCCTGGGTCGTCCTGGAAAATGAGAGCAACGAATTCCTGGTTTGCAGGTATGACTCGCTCACGGGAGAGATCACCAGCCGCTCGGCCTTTGCCAAACTGACCATTGCATCCGATGCCGCCGAGGCGAAGCAGGCCATTAGCGCAGCCGAAGAGCTGCCTCAGGTCAGGCTCTTTCGCTGGCGGGCTTATGCCGTGGCCATTAATGCCACCTCTGAGAAAGACGGCTCCTGGGCGATCGAGTATTACGATCCCTTGGTCAGAGGGCAGATGCAAAGCTCCTGGCCCGCCTTCAGGCCGGCGCTGAGGGGATATGGAGAGGTGCGGGTGAGGGTGGATAATGGGGAGGCGAGGGTGGAGGGGTGAGGAGGCTATTGTTTTTCAGGAGGGGATGATCTTGCGACTATCCGTGGGTTTTATAACTTTATGAACAAAATTTCTACCAGCTTCATTCAAATCGCGGTATCGCCTGAAGACCTCGATCTTTTCCCAATCTTTCAATAATTATGTCTTTTGCCATCCCGAGCGTATGGTGACTGATTGCCAGCCTTCCTACATCACCGGAGCGGCAAGCATGCTGTGAACATGCCTTCGATTTGTCACCTGATCGATCACTTGATAGGTTCGATTGATTCTTTTATATTCCTAAACGAAATCATCCATTTAGCTATTGCGTATCCAATTATTGCGCCGGCTATTACATCGCTCGGATAGTGAACTCCGAGATATACCCTGCTGAAGCCGACGAGACAGGCTAGAAAGTAGAATGCGTACCTGTATCTGGGATACTGGATTGAGAGGACCACTGCCATCATGAATGCCGTAGCTGCATGCCCGCTTGGAAAGCTGAAATCTGTGGGAAAGACGGCTCGAACTATTGCATCATGCTCCAGAAACGGCCTCGGCCTTTCGATCAGATGCTTGATGGCCAATTGTGAAGCGGAGACAAATCCGTAGATAAGGGTGAGGATTATTCCCTTTTTCAGCCTACTCTCAACCGGCTTATGATTTATTGCTGCCATAATCAGTATAAAAATCCAGGCCGCCCAGGAGTCGCCCAAATGCGTCAACAATGGCATAGTCCTATCCAGAGTCGCATTTGACAGGCCGCTATTTATAAATTGAAAAATTCTCAGGTCAGCAGCAAGCCAGTAAGAGGCTGCGGATTCTGCATGCCAGATAAGATCGGATATGAGCGGCGAAAATGCAAGAGCGATCATCTGCTCTCCCTCTAAATTTTGCGCAGTGTTTCCAAGCAGGTATTGATAAAGGCTTCTCTCAGTGCTCTTCGAATGCCGGCAACGATGCGTCTCTGGAAAACGGATGGAAAGCAATGATGAAGAGCAATGATGAACAATGATGAAGAGCAATGATGAACAATGATGAAGAGCAATGATGAAGAGCAATGATGAAAAGGCAAGCGCAATCATATTACAGGAGGGCTATACGGACCTCCGAGTCAACATTCAGAATAGATAATCTGAACGCGGTATTGATACTGGTCCGCCAGGCCAGAACGGCAGAGGCGCAGAGTGACCACGCGAGATCGAAGGCACACCTGGACAGGGCGCAAAGGATAATGCAGAATTAACCAGTGAAAAATAGTCCAGGGGCCTTGCCAGCTACTCCGCCACTCTCAACCAGTGGCATCTCATTTGCCCGTCCAGGCATCAGAGTTAGCTGGTTGCCAGCAGAATCTCCATGGAAGAGACATTCACGGTCTTGCCATCCTCGCTGGGGATGGT
>JAQVZT010000004.1:0-12614 GCA_028708055.1 Methanothrix sp. | reverse complement strand
CCAGCTACTCCGCCACTCTCAACCAGTGGCATCTCATTTGCCCGTCCAGGCATCAGAGTTAGCTGGTTGCCAGCAGAATCTCCATGGAAGAGACATTCACGGTCTTGCCATCCTCGCTGGGGATGGTCTCCGTGCCTATGGTTATATTTTTTACAATGACGTTTAGCATGAACCGATTCCTGGTGATCTCAGCAGCATCCACTGCTCTGGAGATGGCACGTCCCCTGGCCTTCAGGGTTACTGTGGAAACCGGCTTATTGAACTGGGTCATTACGGCAAGAACATAGTTCATTACTGGTTTGTCACCAACAAAAATGACGGCATTGTCTTCCATAGAATCGCCCTTTCCTTCCCCTTTCTTTTCTTGGGCAGGTTATTAACTCTTTCTCTCCAATATATCAGCAAAGGCAAAGTTCGGCATCACAGCATCAATCTTTACCCTCAGCCTCTCGCCTTTTTGCGCTTTTCGGACGATGATCGCGAAGCCATCCACCAGGGCCACGCCATCTCCGGACTTTCCAAGGTATTCGATCTGCACATCCAGCATCTCGCCTTTCCTCACCGGTCCGGTGAGCATCTTCTTGGCGACAACATAGGTTTCAGCGCTCTCCTTTCTCGATGCCAGGGGCGAGTGGGCATGAACGGATGAAAACTCTCTTCTAATCTCGTTCAGGTAATCGATGAACAGGTCGCCCTGAAAGACCTTGACCACGAAGTTGCCCCGTGGCCGGAGCAGCTTTTTGGCGATCTTGAGGGCGGAGCGGGCCAGGTCCACGGAAACGGCGTGATCCATGTCCCAGGCGCCGGTGAGGTTTGGCGCGGCATCGCAGATCACCACGTCCGCTTCCCCGCCAAGGGCATCCTTCACCAGGCTCACGGTGCTCTCGTGGGTAATGTCCGCCACAAAGGTCTTTACGCCTGGGATGGGCGCTATGCTCTCCAGGTCAACTCCCACTATTTTGCCTCCGGAAAGCTTTGCTGCCACTTGAAGCCAGCCGCCGGGAGCAGCTCCCAGATCGACAACGCTATCTCCTTTTTTGATGATGTGAAACTTCTCATTGATCTGCAGCAGCTTGTAGGCGGAGCGGGCCCTGTAGCCCTCTTGCTTAGCCAGCCGGTAGTAGTGATCTCTCTGATCTCGGGCCATTTTAAAGTAGAATCCCTGGTTTATGGATAAAGATTTGCTTTTGAGAGCGAAGGCGTTATAAACTGCGCCATGGAGCATAAGAGCTACGAGAGAGGAAGGACGGCTGCCGCTGGCCGATTCCGGCCGGTGTGGAAAGTCCCCCCACCCCTGGACACACAGACATCCTTCGAGGATGTGGGGCGAGAGCTCCGGCTCTGGCACAGAAACGAGACCGCTCCGCGTTAAAGCGATGATGTCGCAGGGCTGAGGTCGCGCGGGAAGCGGATGAAACGGCGAAACCCTGTGGGTGCAAGCCAAAATAGAGCTAAAATCACGGACGTCCAGCCAAGCTCGGGTATGGCGCTAAGCTGAATGCCGTCAAGGAACAGAAGGGGGCTTACTCTCCTCACTCGTCACGATTATTATTAAGACAAGTATCAGGCTTATCTGGCTCATACGGGTCATCTGAATCATCAGGCCTATCTGGCTCGATGGATGGGTGCCGGCAAGGTGCACAATGCCCCTCAAGAATATCGAAAAGATCGAAATCGGCAATTATGTGATTCGGAACTGGCGGAAGGAGGATGCAGCATCAATAGTCCAGTATGCCAGCAACCGAAAGATCTGGATTAACCTGAGAGATTCCTTTCCTCATCCCTACACAATGGCGGATGCAAAAGCATTCCTCTTCCGGGCCATGCAAATGCAGATCGGATCATATTTTGCAGTTGCATCAGATAATGAGGCCATTGGCAGCATCGGCCTGGTGGCCGGAAGCGATGTTCACCGGTTTACTGCCGAGATGGGATACTGGCTGGCAGAGCCCTTCTGGGGCAATGGGATCATGACCGCAGCAGTGAGAGCGCTGAGCGAATATGCTTTTAGAGAGCTTGGCTTTCACCGAATCTTTGCAGAGCCCTATACCGCGAATGCCGCTTCCGCCAGGGTGCTTGAGAAGGCAGGCTTTGCCCTTGAAGGAATCATGAGGGCATCGGTCTTCAAAGACGCGAGAATCCTCGACCAGTACCTGTATGCCAAAGTAGATGAAAGAGTTCGTCGAAATGGTAGATAGACTAAAGTCGGAGAATGTCCATGCCCCTTAAGCCGTTGGTCTTTGTAGCTATGCCGTTCGGCAAGAAACGTGCCGGCAAAGTAGAGATCGATTTTGATGACATCTACATTAAGGCGATAAAGCCTGCTGCTTTGGCCTGCGATGTTGAAATAATTCGCGCCGATGAGGAGCGTTCTGGAGGCTTTATTCACCTATCGATGTATGAGCGCCTCCTTCTGGCGGAGATCGTCATCGCTGATCTCACGACGGCAAATCCCAATGTCTTCTATGAGCTGGGCATAAGGCACTGTGCAAGACCGAGGTCGACTATTCTCATCTTCTCATCTCAGACAAAACTGCCCTTTGATGTGGCACCCCTGAGAGCCCTGCCATACAAACTCGATAAAGGCGTCCTAAGCGACAGTGAAGCTATCGCCCTCAAGGAAAATCTTGAGAAGAAGATCGCAGATGCTAAAAAAGATACCTGTAAGCCTGATAGCCCTCTCTTCCAGATCGTGGATAAATTTCCTGGAATCGACCTCCCTCACGAATCAACTGAATCTTTCAGGGATAGGGCGCTGCATATCAATGCTATTCGGATAAAGCTGGAGAAGGCACGGAGAAATCCATCCAAAGCAATAGCACTATCCGATATAAGAGAAATAGAGAAAACTATCGGAGACTTCAGCATTGCCCCTGCCGAGCTGCTGGTTGATCTCCTCCTGTCATATCGTGATGTAGGCTCGGAAAGATTCAGGGAACCATATGATGATATGATCAGAATCGTCGAGCTTTTCCCCACCACCATCCGGGAGATTGTGACCGTCCAGGAGCAGCTGGCCTTTGCCCTGAACAGAAGGAATAAGGATGATGATAGGGAAAGGGCGATTGGAATACTGGATGGGCTGATAAAGGAGCATGGCGAATCCCCGGAGACCTGCGGAATTCTTGGGCGGATCTACAAAGATCTGTATAAAGATGCCAAAAAGATAGGGAATACAGGAAAAGCAAGGGCAGCTCTGGACAAATCGATCGCATGCTACTCCAAAGGTTTCATGGAGGATCCGAGGGACTATTATCCCGGAGTCAATGCTCTCACTCTTCTCTTCGAGAAAGGAGGCGATAAGGCATATGCGGCTATCAAAGAGCTATATCCTCTCGTGAAATTTGCTTTGGTCAGGCGTGGAGGCCTTGATTCTAATGACTACTGGGATATCGCTACCGTGCTAGAGGTGTCCGTTTTAGGGGATGATTGGGAAATTGCCAGTGCCGCAGCGGATAAATTAATTCTGATAGGCAAAGCCACCTGGAACTTTGAGACTACAATTGATAATCTGAAGCTAATTCAGGAAAAGCTCAAAGAAAATGGCGATTTAGACGCTGCTGAAAAGCTGAGATTGATTATTGAAAGAATGAATGCAAGATAGCTGGGGGGAAGGCAATTGACGGACGGACAAAATGGCGAAACGGACAAAAACGAGGTTAAAAAGTTTGAGGAATATAGCCTTTTCATTGAGGATACGGCTCGCTTGAGCGAACGGCGCCAGACAGTCTCTAATACTTATGTCGCAGTCAATTCACTGTTGCTCGTGGCCATTGGACTTTTAGTCAAGGATTTGGGGGCGACAGGAGTCTGGAGGCTTTTATTGCCTGTGCCTCTGATAGTCTCCGGGATCATCATCTCCAGGCGATGGAGTGAGCTTTTATCCAACTATAAAAAGCTTGTCGGATTTCGCATAATTGTACTCAAAGAGATGGAGAAAAAGATGAGTGGAATAGAAAATATGTATCACCGGGAGGACCTGCTATATCCCAGGGATAAATCGGGCGGCAGTCATTCTATCGGGGGCTTGAATTTCTCAGATAAAGAGCAGGCTCTGCCAAAGATATTCATATTATTATATTATCTATTCGGTCTTGGCTTAATAGCGGCTTTGATGGTCGAGCTTGCCGTCAATTAGAAATGCTAATATCTGGCTTGCTGGCGAAAGGACGAATGGTGGCTGTCCCTGGACCAGATATAGATCTCCCGCCTGGGATAATGCCAGCAAAACCTTTTGAAATCGTGTATTATGGATAGATAAATAAACAAAGTTTAATTGGAAAAAATTGCAAAATGAAATAAGCTCAATCAAAAAAATTCAAATAAAAAAAAATCAATTAAAGACAAACAAAAAAGAGGTTTCGTCCATCCTGCATTACATCATTCTGGTGACGATGAGCCTCCACTCCCTGCCATGAAGCCCGGCAGTTGTCCAGTAGCTCTCTTTGGTCACGACCTTTATGTTGCCCTCTGTCACCTGGAAGCTGTAATATCCATGTCCTGCTCTCTCTTTTATCATCCTCTGCCCCAGATCCAGAAGGCTGGGATACGGCCTGTAAAGCGGATCCTCGAAGAGATCTTTGCCGATCTGGCTGGCATCTCGATCATAGGCAATCAGCCCATCTAAATGCATCATCCAGAAGCTGTAGTCGGTAATGTTGCTCCTATTCTCGATATCAAAGTGAAGTCGAGCAGCCACCGCGCTATTGACCAGCTTATCAGGTTCGATGATTGCGCTAATTCCTCCCAGCAGATTGCCTTCCGGCGAGAATACCGGGTACGCCAGAGCTGTGCCATTGTATCCTTCTACCAGATGAAACTGCTTGCTGAAGGTAGCAGTTTTGGAAGTCAGCACATGAGATATATGCTCCTGGCTGCTCATATCGTCCCCATCAGCGCCCTCAAATCCCCTGCATTCGGAAACGAGGATCTTTCCTTCTCTGCTGAAGGTCACTGCCTCGATCAGGTTTGAGTTGGCCTTCAGAAGTTTGGCTAGAACCTCATCAGCCGCTGGTCCTTCAAGACCCGTTGCCGATAGATCCGTTGAGGCATTGGCAACGTCCCCGTCCAGATCATTAAGGCTGCCCTGCACATCAGCCTGAATCTGAAGCAGCATAAAGAGCATGTCTGCGGCGGCATTTGGAGCAGAAGCATTTCCGTCTGGCATATCATGGCCGGACGCGGATAATATGCATAATAGCAGAGCTATGCCGATTGCCATGAAGACAGGGCAAGTTCTGCTCTTTGCTGAGTCTTTCTCTTCATTCATTGTTCATGCACCTTTTGCGATTTCCTTCCTTTCTCCTGAAGGCGAGAGCGTGAATTATCAGGCTGGAATTGATCTCCCGGTTCATCTTCAGCCCACATTCAAGGCAGAGATTGAGTTATCATGGTCTTCCAGCGTCCTGGAGACTAATTTGCTGCACTTAAGAGATTTTCCATGGTATGTCTCACGCATCTGCAAATTCAATTATCTTGCCAGCCTTTGATGCTTTGGCTTTTTTTCAAAGTTCGCGGGACGATCCTTTCTTTCTTCCTGCGTTTTCTATAAAAGCGCTCTGGATGAGTCATTTACTGAGAAAAAGCCGCTAATTGCAGGCATGAAGAGCATATCATCAGGGATATGTTCAAAGAGAGAGTGAAGAATGCTCAGCCATCCAGAAAAGAATTTCGACAATATCATCCTTAACATGGATAAGGAATAGGTAGATAAGACTATAGCGAATAGCATTGAAGAATATGGAGGTTAATCCCATGTCCAACACAGAGAAGTCTCTAAAAGAGGCATTTGCAGGCGAATCACAGGCCAACCGCAAGTACAGCGCTTTTGCAGCCAAAGCTGACAAGGAAGGGTTTGCCCAGGCAGCAAAGCTCTTTCGGGCAGCTGCCGCTGCAGAAGAGGTTCATGCCGCAAATCATTTGCGCGTCCTGAAAGGCATCAAGTCCACAAAAGAGAATCTACAAGCGGCCATTTCCGGAGAGGACGAGGAATGGGAAGCCATGTATCCGGAGATGATTGCGGCAGCCCAGACTGAAGGCAACAAAGCGGCGGAAACCTCCTTCCACTATGCCAATGAGGTGGAGAAGATTCATTCCCGTCTTTACGGAAAGCTCTTGAGCGACCTCAGCCAGAGCCAGGAGACATTCCCGTACTACGTCTGCCCTTACTGCGGCAACACCGTGGAGAGAGAAGCACCAGGCGTCTGTCCCATCTGTGGAGCAGAAGGTAAGCTCTTCATGAGAGTTGACTGAATTCTAGCTAAAAGACGAATGGGCGGGTAGGCTCTCGCCTTATGTTTTTATATCCTTTGAGGATCATGCTCCAATTACTATGAGCAATGATTTGAAAATCCCCGAAAATGAAGTACTAAAGAACATCTATTCCCGTCGTTCGATAAGAGATTATCTTCCCGATGATATCGCTGATGATGTGGTCCGGGAGCTGATCAGAGCAGCAACCTATGCCCCGAGCGCCGCCAACATGCAGCCCTGGCGGTTTGTGGTTATAAAAAACAGAGATCTGATAGCGAAGCTCTCCGGCAGATCCAAAGAGCTGTGGCTGGAGCAGGCTGGCAGATCGACCAGGCCGGAAATGAAGAGTCTCGTCAATATGGTGTCCCGGCCAAATTTCAATATATTCTTCAATGCGCCGCTGCTCATAATGATATTCTCTGATTTCGATGCCTTCTCACCGCAGATCGACTGCGCTCTGGCCGGAGAGAACATGATGCTTGCCGCCCGATCATTGGGAATAGGAAGCTGCTGGATCGGCCTTGCATCTCCATTGGGCCAGGACCCGGCAATCTTAGCCGATCTGGGCGTTCCGGATAGATGCAAGCTGGAAGGCACACTCATCTTCGGCTATCCGACGAAATTGGACCATAAGGCACCCAGGAGAGATAAAGAAGTGGTCCTGAAATGGATAGAATAGGCAGCATGCAGCAAAGCGAGCACACCGAGTGCATCAAATTCATCAAGCGCATCGAGCAATACCGCAATACCTACCGGACAGGATTTCGGAGACAAACGAATTTTGGAGACATCCAAATTGATGGATAATTCAATCAGGATCGATCTCGTGCGTTCCTGGAGAGAGGAAGAGATTATGGATCTCTACCGGGCGGCGGGCTGGTGGAAGGAGCAGATGGATGCCAGCAGAATAAACGACCTGATCCGGGGAAGCTTTCTTTTCGCCGTGGCGATTGATATTTCTACCGGGAGGGCCGTTGGTATGGGCCGTGTGATCTCCGATGGCATTGCAGACGGGTATATTCAGGATCTGGTGGTTCAGAGCGACTGGAGAAGCTGGGGAGTGGGATCGATGATCGTCGCCCGGCTTCTGGAGGAGTGCAAGAAACGCAAGATCACCTGGATCGGCCTGATCGCAGAACCTGGCAAAGAGGAATTTTACATGGATCTGGGATTTTCGCCCATGCCGGGACATGTTCCCATGCTCTTTAATGAAGAGGCAAGAGAATGCTGAGCGCCGCAGACTTCAGGCCTGTCACACTCTCTGACAGGGATCTCTTTGTCCGCCATTACAGCAGCTATCCCCAGGAGCACAGCGACAATACATTCACCAACATGATCTGCTGGAACAACTATGCCCATTACCGGTATGCCTGCCAGGAGGGCTGCATCATCCTTTCCAGCACGATAGAAAAGATGACGCGCTACCGTCCGCCCATAGGTCCCAGAAACCCGGAGCTTCTTGCTGATGTTCTCAAGCTCGCCGCCAGGAGCGATGAGGAGTATCCGTTTGTCATCCTGGACGCGGACACAAAAGAGTGGATAGCGGGGCTGTATCCCGACCTGGAGTTCCATGAGCAGAGAAAATACTTTGAGTATGTTTATCTCGCGACCGATCTGGCGGAACTGCCCGGCAAAAAATATCTAACCATCCGCCATCAGCTTAACAAATTTACTAAGACCTGCCTGCCCCAGCTGGAGACAATTCGCGAAGAGAATATCGGCGAGATCAAAGATTTCCTGGAGCTATGGTGCGACTGGAAAGACTGCGACTCCGATCCATCGCTCGCCGGCGAAAAGGAAGCAGTCTCCTTTGCCTTATCTCATTACAAAGAGCTGCAGATCTCCGGGCTTGCCATCCGCGCCAATGGCAAGATAGGTGCTATGTCCATCTTTGAAGGATTAAATAGAGATACAGCTCTGGTTCATTTTGAAAAAGGCATGCCAGATTGCAAGGGAATTTACAGAGCAATCAATGCTGAGACTGCCAGGATTCTGGCCAGAGACTACATTTACATAAACCGGGAGAGCGACATGGGCATAGAAGGAATCCGGGAGGCTAAGATGCGATATCATCCACACCATATGACAGAAGTGCATATGCTCAGGAGAGACGACCTGGAGCAGCTATTATAATTATGAGATAAGTGATGCCCGTCACTCAAAAGTGCAATCTCCATTGATACCAGATATTAAGCATCAGAACCAGAAATGGATTATTGTCAGAGAAACGGCGGCGGAGCACCTCACTGCAGGCAGACGGAGCATCCAAGGCACCGCCGCATGAACGCGGAATCAACTTAAGCGTGGCATTCTAACGTCTTCCGATAATCTCAATCAGTCTTTTCCATTTTGCTCTTCAAAGAAAGAATCTCACAATAGATCTCCTCCAGCGCCTTATTCTGGGCGGCGAAATTGTCCAGCGCCGCTTTAGACTCCTGCTCTGCCCGGAGATTCATCAGATAATCATTATGCGCTTTCAGGCGATCCTGGCGATTCTGGCTCATCAGGATTAAAGACGCAGTGTAGGCAGACTGCAATGAGAAGATCAGGTTCATGAAGATGAACGGATAGGGGTCCCAGGGTCGCACGTAGGCGGTCGCATTGAGTATCACCCAAACGACCACAAGAATCGATTGCACGAGTATGAATCTCCATGAACCGAGGTTCTCGTAAACCCAATCGGCAAACCTCTCTCCTCGACTAGATGGGCCGGGATCTATGTCGCTCAGCTCTCGGACAGGTGGATGATCATGCGTGAATGGATCCGGAAATTCCAGTTTTCTCATTTTTAACCCTCTGCATATTCAGATTATGATCAAACCGCATTATAGGCATCGATCAATAACCTGTCCGTGCTCCATGTTCATTTGCCCTGGGCACAGAAACGACCACCTGCGGCGCAATCAGCGCTGATTGGCTGCTGTGCCTGCAAACATTTGCGAATCCATCTACGTTTATATTTATAATGGATGCCCGATAGCTTGCAGCGCAGGCGTGACGCTGTATTTTGCTGACGAAAAATCCAAAAAAATTGAATAAACAATTTTAGATCAAGCAATTTTAGATCAGGCAATTTTAGATCAGGCAATATACGACGCACTGGACCGATCAAACCCCGGCACCAGTTCCAGCCCTTCGTCTTCGGGCTTCCATGATACCCCTGGGTAGGCAAGGTGCTTGATGAACTCCCCGCTTCCTGATGCTATCTGTGTGGCCAGGTGATCTTCTCCCAGAGCCTGGCTGGAAATAGCGAGAACCTTTGACCTGACATCCGCCTCATCCAGGTATCCCAGGGAGTGGATGTACTCATGCAAGAGGACGTGAAAGACGTAGGGCTTGTAGAGTTCCGGGCGCGTCTCTCTAATCCTTTGCAGCGGGATCTTATTGAGGACGATGACATTGGTTCCGGTGGTAAAGAAGCCTCCAAAGAAGCCCTGAGGATTATTTCCCAGGTTAGCCATGCCCAGCATGAGTCCTCCCCGGCTCTTGCCCAGGAACCTCAAGACAATGGATTTGACGAGCTCGAAGATATCCGGCAGGGATTTTGCCTCATTTAATCGGGCGCGATAGTCGGTGATCATTTGAGGTAAATATGCGCCATTCTAAGTATATAATACTAACCTAGGGTTACTATCGTTATTATGGTACTTTCGTTGCTGCGGCAACTGTGGTTACTGTGGTCGCTATGGTTGCCAAGATTATTGCTGCTATGTTGTACCTATTGCTTTATTGCTGCTATTTGGGATTATGACCAAAGCTGCCATGGATAATAAAGCTGCCCTGGATTGATGAGATCAACGCAGAGGTCAATTCTTCTCGTTGCGGCAGGAGCTGGCCTTAGCTTTCGCCTCTTTTCGCAAGAGCCCTTTATCAAGACCTATCTCCATCCAGGCCCAGGACCAGATTATGGCCTCGAAAGCTCTGATAAGGTCGCCCCTGTCCAGGAAAAACTGGCAGTCTCTGATGTAAGCCGAGACGTTATCCAGGAAATCCGTATCGCCGGATATGTTCTCGAATAATTCCTGCGCTTTCTTCTGCCATTTCACCGTCTCCGAACGAAGATCCTCCTCCAGTTTTCCCTCAGAGCATCTTTTCGTGCCGCAGATTGCAGCAGGCTCCTGGTCCGATTTGGGATTCCTTCCCGGACATCCAGTTTCTTGGTTCATTTCTTTTCTCAATTTGCAGCTAAATATTGGCAGAAGCCGCCAATTTCTTTGCTATTATCCAGCTCTCTGCTCTAATCCTGCTCTTTGGAGCTTAATTTCCCTGGCCGTTATCGGATCTCTTGACACTGGTCACCCGGCTCTCATTTACCTCGACATCTACCATTGTCTTGATCGAATAGCCTTCTGCCTTCAGCCGCTCAGCGCCGCTACCTCTCTTTATTACCACTACAACATCCTTGACGATGGCACCGGCAATCTTCAGGGATTGAAGCACGGCGAGAAGCGTCCCTCCGGTGCTGACGACATCATCCACCACGATGACGCGATCGCCCTTATTGATGCCATTTAAAAATAGCTGCGACTTGGAGTAGCCGGTCACCTGGGAGACCTCAATTTCGCCGGGAAGGCCGTATTTGCGTTTTCTTATTATCACCAGGGGAATGTCGCAGATTATGGAAAGGCTGATGCCTATGGGAATTCCCATAGCCTCAACGGTCACGATCTTGTCTACCTCCAGATCGGCAATGCGCACGATATGGCCAGTGATCTCCCGGATCAGCTCCGGTCTGACCTCGGGCACCCCGTCGGTGATAGGATGAATGAAGTAGTTATATTCGCCCCTCTTGAAGATGGGAGCTTCAAGCAAAGATCTTGTCAGCCTTTCCAGCATCGATAAAGCCTCAAGACTTGGTATTTTAGAATCGAGGAAATAAAGGTGTTGGATGAGAGGATGAAACTGGCCGTCTCTTGGACCAGTACTACTACCACATCCTTATGCTACCGTTTCTTGGTAATAATAGAGAGAATATCGCTGTCCTTGAGCTCATGCTCCAACCCAACCGACTGTCCGGGGAATTTCGCGCTCTCCCCCCATACCAGAGCATACCGGAAGAGATTTACAAAGTCTCGATGAAGGTGCTCGCATACCGATCTCACGCTGCTTCCCTCCAGGAGCACCAGCGGCTCTTGCAGATCTGCTTTTCCCCCTTTCGGCTTGAGGTAGACGCGAATGAATCCCAGTCTCTCGTAAATGAGATCCTTCAGCTCCTCAAGGCCCTGGGTGGTGGCGCAGGATATGGGCAGATAATCCCTTCCCAGATCTTCCTCGATTTTAGTCTCTACATTTCCGTATCGTAGGTCGAACTTGTTGATAGCTACAACTGATGGGATGTAAACTCTGTTTCCTGCCAAAAAATCCACCAGGCTGTCGGTGTCGATGTCCTCGCGAATGGTGACGTTTGCATTGACAATTCCATAAGCGCGGATGATATCTGCGATCTCAAACTCAGTCATCTGGGTGAGCTTGACAGTGCTGCGCAGGATTATTCCGCCTTTCTTGTCCGGCGTGATATGAATATTGGGGGGCTGCTTGTCGAGCCTGATTCCTGCATCATAAAGCTCACGCTCCAGAATATCGAGCCTGTAATTGAAGACGTCACCTAATAATAATATTATATCCGCGGCGCGAGCGGCTGTAATTACCTCTCTGCCCCGGCCCTTGCCCTTGGCGGCTCCTTTGATGATGCCGGGCATATCCAGTATCTGTATTTCCGCGCCTTTGTATTTCATGACCCCGGGAATGACCTCCAGGGTTGTGAACTGGTATGCGGCAACCTCTGACTTGGACCCGGTCAGGTAATTGAGCAGACTTGATTTGCCTACCGATGGAAAGCCTATCAGGGCCACGGTGGCATCTCCGGATTTCTTTATGTAGTATCTTCTGCCACCTCCGCCGCCCTTGATCTTTTGAAGCTCCTGCTGCGCCTTTAGCTTCGCGATCTTGGCCTTGATCTTGCCCAGATGGTGCTCGGTAGCCTTGTTCTTCTGAGTGTTAAAGATCTCCTCTTCCAGTGCCTTGATCTGTTCCTCGATGGTTGCCATTTATTATCCTCAATGTCTGCCAGGAACAGATCTCTGCCATCTGCTCGAAGTGCCCCCGGTTTCGTAGCAGCAAATGAGGCTTCCCCTTTATAAGTTATGGGTTCGTAGGGATTTACTAAGGAGGGATAATTTGAAAAGTCCATTTGGAGCTGCCAGAGACAGGGATAAGCTAACAGGAATCATTCCACCGTATTCTTTCCCTGCGATTAAAGGCAAGACGATCGATGATAAGAGATCATATCTGAATCATGTGGACAAAGTTGCCGAACTTTGGGCACAGGATGTAGTTGAGTCGTACATCCTCAAGCAAGATCC
>JAQVZT010000155.1 GCA_028708055.1 Methanothrix sp. | reverse complement strand
AGCCCGAAGTAGATCACTCCCACGTATTCGTGCCCCGTGGCCTCATGAAAACCTCTTACCGTGGGCAGGGCAATCCTGTTCATTATCTTCTCTGTCAGGTCATCGTCCAGCCAGGGGTGGGGCGAGAAGCCTCCCATTCCGCCGGTATTGGGGTTGTTGTCCAGATTGGGGTTGTTGGAGAGCTTATTGAAGAGCCGGACCGCCACCCCTTCGTCTGCGGAAAAAGCCTGCTTGTAGTCAAGAGCCGATTGCAGCGGTAGAGCAGTCCGTCCATCGCTGAGGGCAAAGAACATCAGCTCGCGCCCTTCCAGCCGCTTTTCAATCTCAATTCTCTCTCCCGCCTGGCCAAAGAGCTTGGGGCTCTTCATGATGCGTTCGATTGTGGACAGGGCTTCTTCTTCTGTGTGGCAGACCACAGAGCCCTTTCCCGCGGCAAGGCCGTCGGCCTTGATGACCAGGCCCTGGCCGGGATTTTCCGAGCAGAACTGATGTGCGTACTCTCCGGCGGCGGACGGGTCATCGAAGTTCTCGCAAGGAGGAACCGGCACATTCAGGCTCTTGAGGAGGTCCTTGGTCCTGCACTTGCTGTTCTCCAGGATGGCCGCATCTTTGCAGGGCCCCAGGATTCTCTGGCCTTCTTCCTGGAATATGTTGACGATGCCATCGGACAGGTAACCTTCCGGCCCTACAAAGGTCAGATCTATATTCTCCTGTTTTGCAAAAGCGAGCAGTTCCGGGATGGTCTTTGGTGCCTTCCCTTGAAGGGTTGCCAGCCGGCACTTCTCGATCATCTCGCTTCCGGCGTTGCCGGGGGCTACATAAACCGTCTCCACTTCGCCGCTTCGGGCAAAGGCATGGGCTATGGCATTTCCCCTGCCGCCCGCGTCCACTACGAAAACTCTCTTGCCGGACATCAAATCCCTTCTGAATAGTATTACTCTAGATAAGCATATGTAATGGGAATTGTCCTCTACCATAGGATAGCTATATAAAACGCAAAGTTGAGCCTGACCCGCAAATTTGATCTCGAATGGTTGGCAAAAAAAAGCAGGAGATGATATTAGAGTGTACTCAAAGGAGCAGGTGCTTAAGATAGTTCAGGAGAAGAACGTGGAGTTTCTCCGGTTGCAGTTCACAGACATATCTGGGGTAGTGAAGAACGTGGCCATTCCCGCCACCCAGATGGGCAAAGCCCTGAAGAGCGGCATTTCGTTTGATGGCTCTTCCATTGAGGGTTTTGCCAGAATTCAGGAGTCTGATATGGTCCTTCAACCGGACCTCTCCACCTTCAACATCCTGCCCTGGCGCACCAAGGACGGATCCAATGAGGCACGGTTGATCTGCGACGTCTTCTTGCCGAGCGGACAGCCTTTTGAGGGCGACCCCCGTCGCGTCCTCCGCAGGCAGCTGGAAAAGGCGGCGGAGATGGGCTTCAGCATGAATGTCGGCCCGGAGCTCGAGTTCTTCCTGTTTGAAAAGCAGAATGGCGGATCGGCTACCATTCCCCATGACTTTGGAGGATACTTCGACCTGGGTCCCGTGGACCTGGCAGAGGATGTGCGTCGCGAGATCATCCGCGCTCTCACGCAGATGAACTTTACCATCGAGGCGTCACATCACGAGGTTGCCAAGGGTCAGCACGAGATAGATTTTGTTTATGACGATGCCCTGAGAAACGCAGACAAGGTTGTGACCTTCAAGTATGTCACCAAAACCATCGCCATGAGAGAAGGCTTGCGTGCCACCTTCATGCCCAAGCCCATTTATGGCGCAGCTGGCACGGGAATGCATGCCAATATCTCGCTGTTCAGGGGTGGGGAGAATGCGTTCTTCGATCCGGAGACGAAGAGCGGCATAAGCGATCTGGCCAGATTCTTCGTAGGGGGCTTGATCGAGCATGCCTGCGCAATAACCGCGATTGCCAATCCTCTCATTAACTCGTATAAGCGGCTGGTTTCAGGCTTTGAGGCTCCTGTCTATATCACCTGGTCCGGACCTAACCGCTCATCGCTTATTCGCATTCCCGCCGGTCGCGGTCTATCCACCCGCCTGGAGTTCCGCTCGCCCGATCCCACCTGCAACCCCTACCTGACCTTTGCGGTCATCCTGGCGGCAGGCATGGACGGAATCAAGAGGGGCATTGATCCTGGCGATCCGGTTGACCTGAATGTCTATCACCTCAGCCCTGAGGAGAGGAAGTCAATGGGCATCAAGACCCTCCCTGCCAACCTCAAAGAGGCTCTGGACTATCTCGAAGCGGACAGCGTAGTGCGCGGAGCGCTGGGCGAGCATGTCTTTGAGAACATCATGCGCCTGGGCCTGCTGGAGTGGGAGGCCTACAATACCTTCGTCCATCCCTGGGAGATTGAAAGGTATATCAATCAGTTTTGAGGAGCACTTGTTGCTCCCAACTTTTCTATTTTGCCATCCTCTGCATTTATTGCCAAATGAATGTGCGGAGGCGTTCCTTCTGCTATTTAAGATGAAAACAGTCCGGATGCTCGCGACTTCAGTCGTGAGAGGAATGCCGTACACTTTCCCTCCAAACCATACATTTATATTTCCATAGATCTAATACATCTATGTCATGATGCAGACTCTTAAGGTCAAACTTGAAACCACATTGGAGCAATCTACTGCTCTCCTTGAGACTATGCATCAGTTTAACGCCGCCTGCAACTACGTGGCTGAGAAAGCCTTCGAGCTTCATACGGCCAACAAAATCGAATTGCAGAAGATCGTTTATTATGAGGTCCGTGACAAATTTGGCATCTCTGCTCAGATGGCCGTTAGGGCCATATCCAAAGCCTGCGAAGCCTATAAGAGAGATAAGTCCATCAAGCCTGAATTTGATCCAGGTGGAGCTGTTATCTATGACCAGAGAATCATGTCATGGAAGGGGCTTGATAGAGTATCCTTGCTGACGCTTGATGGCAGAATTAAGCTACCTGTCATGATCTGCGATTATCATGCTCCAAGGCTTGATAGAATCCGAGGTCAGGCGGATCTTATTTTCCAGAAGGGCACATTCTATCTTTGTGTTGTGGTCGATGTTCCTGAACCGAAGAAAATTGTACCTCAAAACGTGCTTGGAGTTGATCTCGGAATCAAGAACATTGCTGTAGACTCCTCTGGCGAAGAGTTCTCTGGCGAGAAGATTGAGAAGATTAGATCCAAAATAGATAACCTCAAGGCAGATCTTCAGAGTTGCGGTACAGATAGCGCAAAACGACATCTGAAAAAGCTTTCTGGTAAGGAAGCTAGGTTCTATCGAGACGTTAACCATTGCATCTCCAAGAAGCTGGTTGCGAAGGCCATAGACACCTCCTCTGCTATCGTGTTGGAAGATCTCTCTGGCATAAGAGAGAGGATAACGGTTCCAAAGGCTCAGAGACGCAAACAGCATAACTGGAGCTTCTATCAGCTCAGGCAGTATATCAACTACAAGGCAGCTATATCCGGTGTTCCTGTGATCTACATTGATCCTGCCTATACCTCTCAGGAATGCCCTATCTGCCATCATATCTCTAAGTCCAACCGTCCTACAAGGGATTATTTCGATTGTGTCTGCTGCGGCTTCTCTGGTCCGGCTGACGCAATAGCAGCTACGAACATAGCTGCACGGGTATCAGTCAATATGCCCATCGTAGCCCAACTTTTTGAGGAGCTACAAACTTCCAATGCAGGCGACGCGCGTGCTCGCCAATTCATTGGCGAGTAGTTGACTCGAAACGTATTTATATGGCATTGACGTTGGAAGAGTCCGGGCCGGTAGCTTAGTCAGGCAGAGCGAAAGGCTCTTAACCTTTAGGTCGGGGGTTCAAATCCCTCTCGGCCCGCTTTAAAACACCGGGGCTGTGGCCTAGCCAGGTAGGGCGATGGGCTCCAGCGGTATTATTTAATGATGAGCAACGGGTCTACTGAGGTCTCTCGACGGGGAGATCGTTGATGATCCGTTGGAGCACTGAAATGAGCTGTAGTCAGCCAACAATTTCCGGCTGGATACACTTCAGTATCGGAGATACCCGTCGATCGTGAGTTCGAATCTCACCAGCCCCACCTTTTATTCTGAGCCACCTTCCTTTCTTATCCTACTCCATCCTCTTATGAATCCATCTCATCCCACTAAATTCTCATCTTAGTCTATTCTCAGACTATTCCTTTCTCGCCTCAATTCATTCCGCTCCACTTAGTTCTCATCTTACTCTATTCTCAGTCTATTCCTTTCTCGCCTCAATTCATTCCGCTCCACTTAGTTCTCATCTTACTCTATTCTCAGTCTATTCCTTTCTCACCTCAATTCATTCTCAGCCCACATCTTTTTCTGCCCATTGCGTTCTCTCCACAGCGCTTAAATATTCTCGGCGCTGTCTCCCTAAGGGTGCCGAGATGTATAGGGATATCCTCACCATGTGCTGGTCAATTAAGGAGGTCAATAAGAACCTCACCGACAGGAAGTCTACATCCGACTTCTCCATAAGATATCTAAAAAATGCCTGTTCTGTCCTGGCGGAAATGATGCGGAAGATGAGCAAAACCATGCCCGATGAGGCTCTCAATGTAGTCGACAAGAAGGGCGAAAAGAAGAGCATCTCGCTACATGATGTTTCGGAAATGCTTTACGATCCTCGGAAGATTATCGAATTCAATCTGATCGATAGTATTGGCCGCTGGGCAAGAAACCGTATGGCTGCCTGACGCTCCGAATAAGAAACGAAAGAGCGTTCTTTTCTTTTTTAGTCTTCCTTAAATGCAAAATTTTTGCGCGCCTCAGAACTCATAGGGCTCATCATGGCATCAGAGCATATTGTATCATCATCGGCGTTGCCATTCGGGTCGTGTGCCCTGCGGTTGCGTTCCCTATTGTAAGCACGGTTTCAGCTCATTCAATTTATCTTTTAGCCCTCTTGTCCATCCTGTCCCCTCGTTATGGGGGAAGCTTTGATCCGCTGGACGCTCATGATTGCTGGAATATGGTGCGACTGGGATTGCACGTTTCCGTTGCAGGCGGCGTAGATCGGGCGGTATCCCGCGCTCGGGAAAAAGGCTGCGATGCCTTTCAGATCTTCTCATCCAATCCGCGCAAATGGTTTACAAAAACCATTCCTGAAGAATCCGCAAAGCGATTTGTCTCCCTGCAAAAGCAGCTTGGCCTCTCGCCAGCAGTGGACCACATGCCTTATCTGCCCAACCTGGCCACCGCAAACGAAGAGGTCTATGCCAAATCGGTGCAGGCTCTCGCGAATGAGCTGGAGCGATGCCAGGTTTTGGGAATTCCGTATCTTGTGACTCATCTGGGCAGTCACATGGGCGCGGGCAGGGAGAGCGGGCTGTCCAGGATTGCGAGAGCATTGCTGGCCGTCTTTTCGGAATGGAAGGGCGATACCATCCTTCTACTGGAGAACAGCGCTGGCAGCAAGAACAGCATGGGCGGCACATTTTCAGATATCGCTGCCGTACTGGAGTCCTCTCCGGACTATCGTCATCGTCTGGGCATCTGCCTGGACACCTGCCACCTTCATGCGGCAGGATACGATTTGCGCACATCTTCTGCTCTGCAGGCGACGATGGATCAATTCGATGATTGCATCGGATTGCAGCGGCTCAGACTTATTCATCTAAACGATTGCCGGGGGTCAATTGGCTCTCATCTTGACCGGCATGAGCATATCGGCCTGGGGCAGATTGGCGAGGCGGGATTTCGGGCCATTCTCGGCCATCCCGACCTTGCCGAACTGGCAATGATCCTGGAGACGCCGGTAGACGCTCGCCGGGACGATGAAGGGAACCTGCAAGCAGCTAGAAGCCTTTCTGACGATTCTCAGGGATAAAATAGCTTCTCAATTACCAGCATCAGAGCGCTATTGGAGATGGGCTTGACCAGGTAGCTTCCAGCACCCAGATCATAGCTCTTCTGGATATCTTGATCCTCATTCGACCCGGTAAGAATGACTACAGGTATGTCCTGAAGTTCTTCATCTTTCTTAATGCGCTTCAAGAGATCTATGCCGCTGATATCCGGCAGGTTGATGTCCAATAAGATCAATTGAGGGAGATCCTTCTTGCTCTTGTTCTGCAGGGCTGCAATGGCATCTTTGCCGCTGGTGGCGATGGTCAGGCCTCTGTTCAGCTTATTGTGCATCAATACGCGCTTTGTTACCGCGGCGTCCTCAAAATTGTCCTCAACCAGCAGTATCCTTATGT
>JAQVZT010000154.1 GCA_028708055.1 Methanothrix sp. | reverse complement strand
CAAGGTTCTTCAAGACCAAGAGCCACCTTGAACAGTTCTTCTTGAGAGATTGACACATGAATTTATTTGATGCATGGCTATGATAAATTTTATCCCTTACCCACAGGAAATAGCGAAGAGCCAATAAAAAGCATACCTCGGAAGGATGTCAACGAGTTGAATAACGCTATTGAACATATATCACCTTTAACCGATATATTTGAAAAAGCTATATCTCTGTATAGGGATGATAGAAAAAAAGAAATCGAAAATATAGCGACTTCGATATTTCACAGTATTCGTTCGAAAGACGAATTTGATCGTCTCAAAATTAATGACCAGTTTGGTCTTAGTATTATCACTAATAATGGGACAGTATTAGATAGGAGTGAATGGAGATCATCAGGCGAGGAACAATTAGTTGCATTGTCTTTAATAGGAGCTTTAAATAAATGTACTAATATCAAATCTCCTGTTTTTATGGACACACCATTTGGTAGACTCGATATCCAACATGGAGAACGCGTTTTAAGATATCTACCTGAATTAGCGGATCAACTTGTACTTTTAGTAACTGACCGGGAATTTAAAAAAGATGATGAAATTATTCTTAGTGGAAAGATTAATAGCGATCATTCTATCATATTTAAAAGTGAGCGTGAAGGTTCAATAATATTAAAAACATCAACATTGAGGGATCGATTATGAGTGATGCGTTTGGAGATGCAAGAGTAATTCCTGCAAGCAAGCAGGCTAAAGAGCAGATGAACCAACTAAAGGCAAAAGGAATCTTTCAAGAATTAGGAGATATTTGGAGACTAGGTGCTGCTCTCGGAATCACTCTCGGGCAAACTTCGATGGATGGGAAGGAAATGGATACATTCCAGAATATCAATAGCCTTGACCCAGATGGTATTATCGCAGCGGTAATGGTGGGATTATACCCAAATTCTGAGCCTAAGGATAGGTTATCACTCCTTGTAGCGTATGCCGAATGGGGTATAAATGAAATATATCACAAGGATGAAATTGGAACGCTAGATTTTGCTAAATTAGGATTAGCAGAAGAGAGCATCTCAACTTAGTATTTTATATGTGAGTATACACAAATATGTCAAAATTATTATATCAAACTGAATTGGGCAGATATTTTACGGGGGATTCGGAAAAAGTACTTACATCAGAGGTTGGAGATGAATTACAAAATAAAGTACAATTGATTTTTACTTCACCGCCATTCCCTTTAAATACAAAAAAGAGATATGGAAATTTGAACGGAGATGAATATAAAAAATGGATAATAAATTTTTCGGAGATTTTTTCTGATCTTTTAAAAGAAGATGGATCTATAGTCATAGAACTCGGAAATGCTTGGGAAATGGGACGTCCTATTCAATCTCTTTTAAATCTGGAAACACTTTTAGGATTTGTAAATAATCCAAAAGCAAATTTGAGATTATGCCAGGAGTTTATTTGCTATAATCCCTCTCGTTTGCCTTCTCCTGCACAATGGGTTACTATTAAAAGGATTAGGGTGGTAGACAGTTTTACGCATATATGGTGGATGTCGAAATCTGACTATCCCAAAGCAGATAATAAAAAAGTATTAAGGCCCTATAGTAAAGACATGAATCAAATTTTAAAATCTAAGAAGTATAATGCAGGAAAAAGACCTTCAGCACATAACATTAATAAACGGAGTTTTATAACTGACAATTCAGGTAGTATAATGCCAAACATTATTGAACTGGAGCCCATAAAGCCTAATAGAGAGGTTAGATTGCCCTCCAATGTTTTTAGTATAGCAAATACCCAATCTAATGATTTCTTTCTGCAAGCATGCCGCAAGACAGGAGTTGTCCCACATCCAGCACGCATGCCTTTAGAATTGGCTAATTTTTTCATAGATTTTCTGACAGATCCTGGTGACATTATATTGGATCCGTTTGCAGGAAGTAACACAACTGGATTTTGCGCGGAAAAATTAGGACGAAAATGGATTTCAATAGAAATTGATGAAGACCTTGGGAAACAATCCATTATGCGATTTCAGGACCCTTCACTTGCAGGGGAATAAAATGTATATTTATGATCTGATTAAACAGTTAAAATGGCGGTATCAAAATGCATGATCTGAAATCGGATGCGAATGCTGCACTGATTATATCAACTCAAAAGATCTGTAGCGCCTACAAACGCATATTTTCCGAATTAAATCCAGATTACCACAAGGCAGATTTTGAAGTAAATAAGAGAAGCCTAGTTATAGCACTCCTTAATGAATTACAGTTACCTACTTCACTGAAAAAGGAGCTTATTTCTGCAATTGAAATATCCTGGATACCTCAGTCCTCGCCAGAAGACCTGCTAGGTGTTGATTATAAGTCCGCTACAGACATCATCGGCAAATTTCTGGAGGAACTAGAAACTGAAATCAAATCCAGTCGAGACCTCACAAAATCTATTTTTGAATATAGCTTAGATTTAGTGAGCTTAAGTAATGATCATTCAATAGGAAATGATCCGAGAATAGAATCTGTAGAAGTATTACCAGAGATACGATCTAAAATTGAAAATTATCTACTTAATGGAACATATATCGGACCTTCAGAGAATAATGAATCGCATTCTTCTCGAATGAATCAGAAATTATCTCAATTAAAATTCACAACTAATAAAACCCAAGGGCACAATAGTCTCAGGTTCAATATCACAAAGGAAAAACTAAAAGCAGCTTTAGATGAGGGAAAGAGTTACAAAGAATGTGCTGAGATGTTCGGATGCAGCTATAGAACTATTGCTTATTATGCTAAAACCTATAGCTTATCCAAATCAAAAAATCCGACTTTAACAAAAGATGTATTGGAATATTATTTGATGAGGATGACTCCTACTCAATGTGCGGAAAAATTAGGATACCATTATACATCTATACGCCAATCCATGAAACGATTCGGATTAAAAACTGACCTTCTTCGATCATCACAAGAAATTGATAAAAGAACACTTAATTTAATAAGAGACTTCCCAGGAATTTCTGCAGATGATCTAATTGCTAAAAGCAGATCAGATAGGAGTACTATATCCAAATCCCTTAACCGTATGATAGATAAGAGCTTGATACGATTTGGCTATGCCACAAAATATGTTTCCGCGGAAAAATCCGCTAAATCCAGCGATAACGAAGTATATAATATTCCAATGGAGAAATCAGTCCAATTTCGCAATAATGAACTATATAATATCATAAAAAATAATCCAGGAATCTGTGCTGATAAACTAGCCATCCAATTAAACAAATCTAAAGAATATATACTGATATCCGTAAATAAATTAATCTCCAATAAATTGGTACAAATTGGCTACATAGTTGGCAATAATTCCGAAGACAATGCAAAAAAATATATTCAAAGTGTGGATCAGGAAGCCTCTGCAAAAGAAGGAATAGACGAGGATTCGAGCGCCCGTCCTATGGAATCTGAAACTCGAATTCAGATCGAAATAGAAGATAAGATCTCATTTGCACAAGAATCTAGTATGTGCAAATTGCTATGCAGTGATTCACATGATTGGATCAAGAAAGGAAACTATTTACTTAGATTAGGAAATATTAATGAGAGTATTAATTGCTATAATATAGCATTAGATATAGACCCATTTTGCCAGGAGGCATGGCATAATCGAGGTTTTGCACTCATGAAGTTATGCAGATATGAACAGGCTATTACGTGCTATAATAAAGCGATTGAAATCAATCCTCACTACGCATTGGCTTGGTATTATGAAGGGTTTACCTATTTTATTCTGGGCCAATATGAAAACGCTTTATACTATTATGATAATGCAATCAATATAGATCCGTCCCTAGCGAAAGCTTGGCAGAGCAGAGGATATGTTCTGCATAAATTGGATCATTTCATTGATTCAATTAAATCTTTTGATATGGCTCTTGAGGAAAATCCCTCATGTGCAGATGCGTGGTACAATAAGGGGGTGGTCTTTAAAAAGTTGGGTTACTATGCGGAGGCCCTCAAAGCATATGACGAAGCACTCAATATCTATAAATTTGATCCACGTTATTGGAATAATAAGGGCGTGGTTCTTAAGAACTTAGGACGATACGAAGAAGCACTAACTTGCTATGACAAAGTCATCCTATTAGGTCATATGGATACAATTGTATTAAATAACAAGGGAAATGCATTTTACGGTCTACGAAAATATGAAGATGCAATTATATATTATAATAAAGCTATTGAACTTGATCCAAACAATTTTATAATCTTATATAATAAAGCAATTTCCCTCAATCGCTTAGGAAGAATCAATGAAGCCATAGAACTTTATAGAATAATAAATATAGCTGAACCGAAATTTGTTCGTGCTTGGATTAATAAAGGTTTTGCTTATAAGAACTTGTCTCAGCATAACGAAGCTATAGAGTGTTTTGATAGAGCGATTGTTCTAGAGCCTTCAATAGGTAAATTATGGTGCTATGAAGGTGAAGTGCTAAACACTATGGGGAATTATCTTGAAGCAAATCGGTGCTATAACAAGGCCATTGAGCTAAATCCTGAATTAGCTGAAGCCTGGAATGGTAGTGGCTTAGCTCTGGCAGGCTTGGGGCAATATATCGATGCAAGGAAAGCTTTCTTAAAAGCAAAGTCTTTGGGATACTCATAGACATATAAAAATTTTTACACTAATCCAGATCTCTACCTCAAATCTCTATGTTGGACCCTTCGTTTCGTTGCGGCGCGAAAGGCGTTGGGCAAAAAATTAGTTGATCTTGATATTGAATCCGACGATTCTATCTAAGAATCGGTTCCCTTTGAATTTGCCAGATTGGGATTTGCATCCCACATTCCGCACTTTGGGCTCAGTATTTAGTATTTTTGCAGCTATCGATTTAGTCAATTTAATGAAAACATTTTAATCAAATAAGATTTTCTTGCCAGATTATTTTGCATTATGTTGATTTGAGTCGACTCTCTCTTGGGGGATGAGAAGGCAAAAGGTTTTCTCAATCGGTGTGGTATGGCGAAAAGAGGAAATTATTAACGTAAATGAATATAGTAAATTATGATTATATTTGAAGAATCGTTAGCTAGAAAAATACTCGGTTTAGGACGTTAAAGTGCGGAATGTGGGTTGCATCATCGAGACACTTGCAGATTTCTGAGTCATGCCAGTGCTCGTGCTCCTTGTCCTTCTTGCACATCCTCTTCTTCACCCAGAAGACGGATGGATCCCAAACGATCCTACCCGGATCTCTTGCCGTGCGCCGCCACGCGCAGCCTCTTATTCTCTCGGTGAGTAATGTTCAGCTACAACACCAGTTTGTGATGACGTGCTGGCCGCCATAGGCCAGGCAAAAGGATCAGCCTGGACCGCTATCTTGCTGAAGTGCAGGCCTGGGCCATAATAAGTACCCGCTCACAGCCTCCACCTTCGTCTTCTGCTCGCTTCCCTTGAATGCGATCGCCGTCATGGACGCCTGACCCGTCTTGCAGTTCAGATAGTACGTCGCTTTGGCCGCCAGATCCAACAGGTAGCCGCAATGGCTCACGAATCCCCTCATAGAAACCCCGGAGTGGATGCCTATCTTCGTCGTGGTCTCCTTATTCACCTCCGAGCTGGCCGCCGTGGACAGCGTTGCGAAGACCTCCAGCGCCCCCGCCGCGGCCCTCGTAAACTCAAGCCCCGCTTAGTACTCCACCCCTCCGCCGCCTAATAGGAACCGCCAGAGAGCCGCCCTTATTGTACCACGTCCCAGTAACATGCGACGCTTGAGAGCTGTCCGATGTCACCAGGCTCTCAATCCTCCATTTGGCCTCATCCAGAGGAAAGCCATAGGTAGCTTTAGACATCGAGTAATAGGGCTCGATGATTGCAGAATTGGCCATATCTTAATCAGTGCAGCCGTAGAGCGTGAGCGCCGTGCTGGGCGGGGAATAGCCCACAGCGGTTACAATGAGTATTTAACAAACGCTATGCCGCAATCTCACCCTCTGCAATACTTCCGGGAGAAATCTCCGGGAATGTCCAGGGTGTAAGCAGGATCGTCCGCCAAAGAAAAAGTCCATCACTCCTCCGCCGCCCCTCGCGCCATCTTTATATAGAACCTCAAACAACCTCCATCCAGACAATTAGTATTTGTAGAGGTAATCAATGTCAGGACAATTCAGCGGTACACCAATATACATTCTCAGAGAAGGCAGCCAGAGGACAGCCGGAAAG
>JAQVZT010000153.1 GCA_028708055.1 Methanothrix sp. | reverse complement strand
TTTCCATCCCCTAGACATGCAGCATCATCCGCATATGCTCCTTAAAGTCCCGTCACTTTGCATGCAGTTAGCACGTTTCCTGTGATTGGCCTCATACTACAACAACCAGTTGTGGCCTCTTCCATTCTGTCTTCATGTGTTATCTCCTTCTGATCGATTATATATGAGTGCTTTTCTTATGCTGTGTCCCTTCTGTCATATTGAATTTGCCTATGCACTGTCCGGCCCGGCGGTCGAGAGTAGACTACTCTTCTTCCTGCCAATCAGATAATATATCTCCTGTGCATGTTCAAAACTCAAAGGTGACGGGGCGAATCATTGAACAGCTCATCAGCAAAGGCCATTGGTAAAAAGGCATCCGACAATGCTCTGCGCCTCAAACAGGCAGTGGAACTGGTCTGGAGGAGCGCACAGGGCTGGACCCTGGCCGGCGTGGTCCTGATCATCCTCCAGGGCAGCCTGCCCTTGGCCGCTCTCTATCTGATGAAGCTGATTGTGGACGGCGTCAGCTCCGGCGCGAGTTTTGAGGCGGTCTTGCTCTGGATCGGCCTGGCGGGCGGTGTGGCCCTGTTGGTGGCTGTCTGCAACTCTCTATCGAGCGTTGTCAGCGAAGCCCAATCCATTCAGGTCTCGGACAGCATCCAGGAGATCCTCCATGCCAAATCGGTTGAGGTCGATCTGGAGTATTACGAGAATCCAAAGTACTATGAAATGCTCCACCGGGCCCAGCAGGAAGGTCCCAGCAGGCCCACCCAGATTGTGAACGGACTTCTCCAGGCAGGAAAGAGCGGCATGTCTCTGCTTGGGGTCCTGGCTCTCATGGTATCTGTGAACTGGCTGGTGGCCCTGCTCCTCTGCGTTGCCGCCCTGCCCAGCGCTCTGATCCAGGCCAGATACGCCAGGAAGCTCTATCTCTGGCAGCGGGCCTGCACCAGGAAGGAGAGGGCAGCTTGGTACCGGCACTGGCTGCTCACCAGCGACGGCTATGCCAAGGAGATCCGGCTCTTCGATCTGGGATCGCTATTCATGCGCCAGTACCGCGAGATTCGGGAGGTGGTGCGAAAGGAAAGGCTGGCCATCATCTACCGCCGATCCGCCCTGGATTTTGCCTCTCAGGCCATAGCCCTGACAGCGGTCTTTGCCTCCCTGGCCTTCATCGCCCATCAGGCATTATCTGGGATTATCACTCTGGGATCGATGGTGATGTATTTTGGCGCAGTGCAACAGGGTCAGTCCTTTCTCTCCAGTTTCATGAGCAACCTGGCCAGGCTTTACGAGAGCAACCTGTTTCTGACCAATCTGCACGAATTCCTGCAACTGAAGCCCAAGGTCACGCAGCCGTCTCATCCTAAGAAAGTCCCCTGTCCTATCAAGCAGGGCATCTGCTTCGAGAACGTCAGCTTCGGCTTTCCTGGCACGAACTCCCTGGTCTTGAAGAACGTAAACATGCAGATCAAACCCGGTCAGATGGTTGCCCTGGTGGGCGAGAACGGATCCGGCAAGAGCACTCTGATCAAACTCCTCTGTCGGCTCTATGATCCGCAGGAAGGCAAGATCTCCCTGGATGGGATTGACCTAAGAGACTTCAATATCGTGGACCTTCGGCGAGAGATGAGCATCATATTCCAGGACTATGCCCGCTACAACCTGACGGCTGGCGAGAATATTTGGCTGGGCAACGCTCATTTGCCTCCCGCAGAAGAGAAGATCTTGGCCGCAGCACAGTGTTCCGGGGCGGATGAATTCATATCCGGTATGGAGAATAAGTATGAAACTGTCTTGGGCAAATGGTTTGATAACGGTACTGAGCTATCTGTGGGCGAGTGGCAGAAGGTCGCTTTGGCCAGAGCGTTCTTGCGCAACTGTCAGATAATAGTATTAGACGAGCCCACCAGTTCGCTTGATCCCCGGGCCGAGGACGGGGTGATCAGGAAGTTTCGCCGCCTGGCGGAAGGGAAGAACGCGATCATCATTAGCCATCGGCTTTCCACGGTGACGGCTGCGGACTGCATTTACTTCTTGAAGGACGGAAGGATAGTTGAGAGCGGAACACACCAGAAGCTGATGGAACAGGGCGGTGAATATGCCAGGCTATTTGAGATTCAGGCCAGACATTATCGATGAATTGGGGTAGCCATATGATCCGGACTGATAAGGAGGTCGAGCTGCTTGTTGCATGTTCCCGGCCACAGGTAGACAGCGAGAACTCAAAGAGAATCTGCGTTCTCCTAAAGGAGGAGATGGACTGGGCATGGATCATCAAGGCAGCCCGAACACATGGCGTTATGCCTCTCTTGTACCGCCATCTTAAAGCAGCGTGTCCAGGGGCAGTTCCCCCCGAAATCTACCTCGATTTGCAGAAGGTTTATCTCCTCAACACCCGGAGGAACTTGATAATTGCTAGAGAACTGCTTGGCATCCTAACGGCCCTCAGGGAGAGCGGGATTGAGGCAGTGCCCTTCAAGGGCCCGGCCCTCTCTTTGATGGCCTACGGTGATATCACTTGCAGGTCATTCTCAGATCTGGACATCATGGTTGCCAAGGATGATGTGCTCTTGGCCAAGGACGTGCTCATCTCCCGAGGTTATAGGCCCCAGGTCAGCTTCACTGCAAAGCAAGAACGCAATATCCTGAAAAACGTATGTGAATATAATTTCGTGCGTGAGAATCCTCATCTCCTGGTGGAGATTCACTGGAGATTTCATACTGATTATTACTCTGTTCCGGCGAGCGATGGAATTTGGTCTCGCCTGGAGAGCATAAACCTGGAAGGCTTGCCTGTCCCCAGTTTCTCGGCAGATGATCTGGTCTTGGTTCTCTGTTCTCATGCGGCCAGACATGAGTGGGCTCAACTAAAATTTGTGAGCGACTTTGCCGGATTAATTTCGCAGCAGCAAATCGACTGGGATCAGGTGGTGGCCAGTGCTCATAAGATGGGCCTGTTGAGAATACTTCATATAAATCTCTTCCTTGCGCAGGACCTTTTGGGTGCCAAGCTTCCTATGCGAATGATTAATGAAATGGGTCCGGACTGCTCTGCTAAAGAAATGGCTCGGAATATGTCTGAGAAGCTATTTTCAGGTAATAACACAAATAATAAAGGGGGACCTATTGAGAAGTACCTATTCTGGGCAAGAACGCGAGAACGCATGCGAGATCGGGTGAGATATTTATTCTTTGTAGGTTTCAAACCCACACAAGTAGACTATGATGAATTTCCTATGCCGGATTTTTTATATCCATTTTACTGGATCATCCGGCCTGTTCGCCTGCTATGCAAGTACAGGTCAAGAAAAAGAATGTGATTCATCAGGAGGGAAAAACTTTATGAGTAATGATGACAATTTCGCAATCCCAATTCCCAATCCTGCTTCTTTCTTCAGGGAGGACCAGGCCGGTTGGGGGGTGCTGGTGAATATGGATACTGCAGCCTCTGTCGCCTTGAACCCCACGGGCAGCATGATCTGGAAGCTGGTCGATGGGAAGCGCAGCTGTGGGGATATCGCATCAGCATTTATGAATAGCTTTCAAGAATCGCCGCTTTCATTGTATGAGGACGTAGTGGTCCTATTGGACTGTCTGGCTGAAGACGGTCTGATAGGCTATGAGGTTAGAACATGATTCGCTATCTTGCCAACTCAGTTGTTTCCTGTCGTGACGAAGGTGAGGATGGGGCTCTGCTTTTCAATCCCGACCTGGATGGGGCGGCGCTTATAAATCCTACCGGCCGGTTGATCTGGGATATTCTGGTTTTGCCGCATACGGTAGAGGAGATCTCCAACCTCCTGGCTGAAAATCTGAATATTCCTGATGCATCAGTCGTCGCAAAAGATGTGGAGGAGTTTCTCATGACCTTGCAGCCTGATTATATTCTGGTGGATGGAGATTGAAGCCGCTGCTTTCTTTCGAAGATGATCTGACGGTCCCTCCGCCCGGCCTCGTGAGCGTGCCGAACACCGTCGAGATCAGCATCACGGGGAGGTGCAACCTCTCCTGTCGCTATTGCTTTTATGCTCATGAGATGGCAGCCCTCAAAGATCTGCCAAAGGCACGTTGGCTATCATTTTTCGAAGAGATGGGCTCTCTTGGTGTACAAAGGGTCATAATAAGTGGAGGAGAAGCCTTCACCAGGCAGGACATCTTCGAGCTCATCGACTGCCTGATTGAAAATAAGATGCGCTACAGCATGCTCACCAACGGGACACTTATAACTGAGGAGACGATAGAAGCCTTCGGAGTTGGCAAGCGCCGTATGCGCCTGGATTCCATTCAGTTTTCCATTGACGGCTCATGTGCAGAGGTGCACGACGCCAGCCGCCCGCCCAGTAGCTTTGATCGAGCTATGCGGGGCCTTCGGCTCATGAAGGAGCGCGGCTTTCCCCTGGCCGTTCGGGTGACCGTCAACCGCTACAATCTGCACGACCTTGAGAATATTGCCAGGCTGCTGCTAGAGGATGTGGGGCTGGCATCCTTTGGCACCAATGAGGCGGACCGCTTCGGATCGGCCAAATGCTACGGCCAGGATGTGATGCTCACCCCCGAAGAGCGCTTACTGGCCATGCGGACATTAAGCGGCCTGGCGAAGCGCTATCTCGGCCGGATTGCTGCCTTTGCCGGTCCTCTGGCCATGGCTAAAATGGTTGAAGATATCGATAGGAGTCTGAGCCGTGGCGAGACGGGAAGGCCGGGCCGCGGGACGCTCTGCTCCTGCGGCGGAGCCTTGCAGAAGCTGGCAGTGCTTCATGACGGGACAATAGTTCCCTGTAACCTCTTGCCGGACTTTAAGATGGGCGAGATCGGCAAGACGCCGCTGCTGCAAGCCTGGCAGCACGGCCAGGCCATCAATGCTCTGCGCAAGAGAAGATCGATTCCACTGTCATCTCTTCCCGAGTGCCGGGGCTGCAATTACACGGGCTTTTGCGCCGGAGGCTGTCCGGCGGTGGTCTACGCAAAAATGGGGAGGCTGGATGCAATCGATCCGGGTGTTTGCTACCGCCAATTCAAGGAGATAGATCATGTCGCTTTGTGATATGCAAGTTGATGAGCCGTTGGCGCTACCGTCAGGTCTTCCGGAGGGAGTGCCGCCGCTGCGCGCCTTTTACCTTTACATGACCACCGGCTGCAACCTGCGTTGCCGTCACTGCTGGGTGGTTCCCAGATATGTCAAAGGCAAGCCCCATCCGGGTGAGGTGATTGACACGGTGCTGTTGCGGCGGGCCGTCGAGGAGGCAAAGCCTCTGGGCCTGTGCAATGCCAAGATCACCGGCGGAGAGCCCCTGCTTCACCCCCAATTCCGGGAGATTGTGAAGATGCTCTCCGACCAAGGTCTGGGCCTGAACATGGAGACCAATGGCACGCTGATGACGCGAGAGATCGCCCGCTAGCTGAAGGAAAGCAGTCGGGTGGGTTTCATATCGGTGAGCCTGGATGGCGCAGATGCTGCATCTCACGATAGCTTCCGGGGGGTTTCCGGTGCCTTTGATTCCGCATTATCGGGCCTGGATGCGCTGGTCGGGGCGGGCTACAGGAATGTTCAGGTGATCATGAGCGTCTACCGGGGGAATGTGCCGCAGATCGATGAGGTTGTGGCTCTGGCCCGGGCGCACGGAGCAGGATCGGTCAAGTTTACGCCTGTCACAAATACAGGTCGAGGAGTCGCACTCCACGAAGGGGGAGAAGCCCTTGATCTGGAGGAGCGCATGGCTCTGGCAAAATACATCCAGGATGATCTGGCCGGACGGGCGGGAATCGATCTGGTGATTAATCTGCCTCCGGCCCTGAGGACATTTAAAAAGCTGTGGCAGAGCAGGGGGAGCACCGGGGATTGCGGGGTGCAGAGAACTCTGGGCATCTTGGGCAGCGGCGAGATCGCCATGTGCGGCATTGGCCGGACCATTCCCGAGCTGGTCTATGGACGCCTGGGCGAGGACAGCATTCGCGATATCTGGCTAGGCCACCCCAAGATCCTCAGGCTCCGCCGGGAGCTGGAGGATGTGGCCGGCTATCCCGGTATCTGCGGGGACTGCATCCATGCCGGTGCCTGCCGGACGGGATGTGTGGCCAACAACTACGTAGATAACAGCCGTCTGGTCTGGCCTTCAGCCTTCTGCGTGCAGGCTGAAGAGCGCGGTCTCTTCCCGGAGGCACGGCGAAAGTCATCTATACGATAATCATTTAAATAAAATGAAAAATAGGGGATGCCGACCAGCGCGATGAACGCGAGGGTGACGACCTCGACAAGATCGGTGAGGAGCAGGCGGTGGAGCCCGTCGGTCTCCCGCATCAGGGCAAAGAAGGCTATCCCTGCCGACGCGAACGCTACGA
>JAQVZT010000152.1 GCA_028708055.1 Methanothrix sp. | reverse complement strand
GCCCCCTTGTAATTGCCCGATCTTCATCTATGAAATTCTCACCATTCGGGGGCGTTATCTCATTTCGTTCATTTAGGCTATCTGAACATGCCATGTTATCTCTTTACTGTTGTTTTGGTATTTATAGTGCTTGATTGCCAGTCTCTTTCATTCATTTCAGCTAGCGGGCCTTCCAATCCAGCGACCCGAGATCAGCGGGTGTAAATTTGCCTAGCGCTTGTCGGCTTCCTCCACAATCCTGATCTCCTCCTCATTAAGCCCGTACAGCCGGGCAGCCGTCGATCTGCCCGTCCGTGGCCTCGATCTGACGCTGCAGGGCCGTGCGCCCGCGGGCGTGGCTGCTTCAGGAAGTTGTTTGTGCGAGGAGCGAGCAATCTCTTCACCAGGGAGAGCATGCGATCGTGGCGGGCGATGTCGGCGGGATCGGAGAAATCGATGAAGCGAGCCAAAATGATCTCATTTCGCTTTATATGCAATAAGCATGATCATGATGATCGAAGTTTTGAAACTCGATCTTATTCTCAATGTTGTAGACCTGATAGATGATAACCCAATGCTTGGCCACATGTATGCTCTGCTTCCCCGCCAAGTTTCCACTCAAATTTTCACCTATTTCGGGGTTTGCAGCAATTTCTTCAATCCTTTTGAGAACCCTTTCTCTCAAAGGTGCATTCTTCTTGGTCAAGCGTTTGAAATTTCTTTGGAACTGCGGAGCAAAATCAAGATGAAAGATCATAGATCGCGTAGATAGGCGATTGCGTCCTCCACGTTATCAAACCGCTTCGCCAGACCCATTTTGCATTCCCTGGCGCCTTTTAGCGTCCCCGCAACAATGCGCTCATCTTCTTCAAGAGGCACCGTTTTCTTTGTGGGCACCATGGATATCTTCGCTTTCATCTTAATCGCCTTGCTTTAGCATGGACTTAATCCTTTTAAAGACTTTCGCCGAACGCTTCTTTTTGCCCACAGCTTCCACAATCCCAATCTCCTCCTCCGTCAGCCCGTACAGCTCGTAGACCAGCGCGTCGATCTGCCCGTCCGTGGCCTCGATCTGCCGCTGCAGGGCAGTCTTTTCGTGAGGCGTAGCAGCTTCGGGGAGCTGTTTGTGCGAGAAGCGAGCAATCTCTGCACCAGGAAGGCCATGCGGATTGGCGGGCGACATCAGCCTCTCCAATGTTCTTTGGCCCGCTTGAAGATTTCGTCTACACTTTGATTTTCGTAAAGCTTTTTAGAGACATCAACATAATCAGTTGGCTCACGATGGAAGAGGGCTAGAAATCTGAGCGCTTCAGCGGGACCTAACGCCTTATTCAATGCGTCAATTCCAATAACTCGCAGTTCAGACTCATCAATTGCCTTGATTCTTTCGCTCATAGATCCTCCATTCTTATATAATCCACGGGGTTTAAGATATTCATCTTCAATCCGAATTTCTTAGCTTGGCTTACAAGTCTGTTGTCACAACTTAAGAAGTAATCGGCTTTGATAAAAAGGGCGCATGCGAGATGGATGGCATCTTTTGAGGTCATCTTAGATTTTCTCTGAAATTCCAGAGCTGATTTATAAATTTGCTCTTCCGGCCCAATTCTCATCTTACAAAGGGTGGAAAGTATGAAGGCAACATTCAATCTATTAGGGAAAGGACAAAGCAAGGTCTCATCCTCATGAATGAAGGACCAAGCTAACTGGACAGCATCAATCTCGGCCCTCAGAAAAATCTCTTCGCAGGCCAGAGCCTCAAGCTGGATCTTTATCTGGCTGGGATCATCAAATCTTCGTTGAAAGCAATTATAATCAAGATAAATCAGATCCATGCCACCTTTCCTCCTCAAATCGATACCTTCTCGCAACCTGTTTTTCCTTCCACAATCCCGATCTCCTCCTCCGTCAGCCCGTACAGCTCGTAGACCAGCGCGTCGATCTGCCCGTCCGTGGCCTCGATCTGCCGCTGCAGGGCAGTCTTTTCGTGAGGCGTGGCCGTTTCGGGGAGCTGTTTGTGCAGGGCGAGCATTCTCTCTACCAGGGATACCATGCGATCGTGGCGGGCGACGTCGGTCGTTGGGACAAATAATTGCAGAATATCTCTAATCATTATTTGTGGAAACGTGTCTTCAGCACTTATCTGAAATTTCTTTCTAAAATACCATCCAATGAACTGAGAGTTTAATATACCAAGTAGATACAAATAACTAAATTTTATTGCAGGTTTTATCTTTAATATAAATAATAATGTATTACAATATGATGTTTCCGGAATATGCATGGCAATTAGTGTTTTTCCAACGATTTTGCGTATTAAAATTTTCTCTCCGACAAAGTTTTCTGGTTTTCTTGGAGCCGCTAGCCACTGACCATATGATATCCAATTGTTTTGCTTCCATAGAAGTTGATATCGTCCAATATGTTTTCCATCATGGAGTGGCAGCCAAGAATCCTCTAAGCGATTTTCTGATGTATATGGTTTTGAGTCGCGAATCATCTTTGTTTGTGGAGGATTCCCTTTTCCAACCTCATATGCTTTGATCCCTGAAAACATCTCTGCAACTTCGGATAATTTAATATTTTTATTTTCAATTGTGTTTATTATATTTAATTCATCAAGATTGCTAATAATATTAAAAGAACCAAGTTCATGCCAAATGCTTGTTGACACAGAGAACTCCCTGTAATTATTTTCGATTGAATTGATAAATGCCTTTTTATCGATAAGTTTAATTGATACTTTTGATTCATGAAAATCTTGCGTTTCTTTCTCACGTTTTGCGAATAACAAGGTTGTGTCAACAGTAACCCCATTAAACACATTTGAATTTAGCAAAACAATTTCGTCTATCTTGGTGTTTCTGAGCAGGAAGCTCCTTAGAACTAGTGTGAATCCCAAATTTAGATACGTATCTGGAATAATATATCCTAAAACGCCTTTTAATTTGAGCAGTCTGACTGCTTTTTCCACGAATATTAAATAGCTCTCCCCTCGGCTGACAAATGTATTATATTGAACCTTTAGATAATCCTTCCCGATTTGTAGGAGTTCTGCACCATAAGGCGGATTGCCGATCACCACATCAAACCCGCCCCTCTGGAAGACCTCGGGAAATTCCCGTTCCCAGTCGAAGGGATTGATCCTGGCAATCTCCTCTGCCCCCAGGCCGGGATTGCTCTCCAGTATGTCCCAGCCCACGAGAGAGTTGCCGCATTTGATATTATTTCCCAGGTCCGGCAGCGCCCTCTCAGAAAAGAGCGTGAGCTGCTTGGATATCGTCTCCTCGTTCTCCCCCTCCAGCACCTTTAGCAGCAGAGAGAGCTTTGTCACCTCCACCGCCTGCCGGTCGATGTCCACTCCGAAGATGTTGTTCAGCAAAATGCGCTTTCGCTCCGCCGTGGTCAGCTTCCATTCCCCGCCCCGGCCCAGGTAAACGGGCAGCTCCGGCTCATGGTTTCGAGATTTCTTTCCCTTTGTCGGCGTGGCCACAGGCAGGAGCCGCCTGATCTCCGAATTCCTGCCGCTCTCGATCAACGGCACCAGGTTTTTGATATACAATTCCTTATGCCAGTCAAGGAGATGCTGGTAGGCCACAATGAGAAAAGAACCCGAACCGCAGGCAGGATCGAGCACCCGCAGGCTTGCCGCCTCTTGCAGCGTCTTTCCTTGCAGAAGCGGAGCGGTCGTATTTTGCACAATGTACTCGACGATGTAAGCCGGAGTGTACTTGACCCCGCCTGCCTTCTTTACCTCCGGCTTGTCCTCGACCAGGGCATTGTGGCCCTCATCCAGCCGGATGACCTTGCCCAAAAACTGCTCGTAAATCTGGCCCAGAATCTCCGCAGGAAGGACCGAGAACTCGTAGGGGCTCTCAGGAAAATACAGGCGCTTGATGATATTCTTCAGGGTATCGTCGTCGATTACAAGGCCGGGCGTGATGGTGTCTGGATTCTCCCTGCCCGGCTCCTTGCTGAAATGAAAGATTCCGGAATTGTAGCGCTCATCCGCCTGCAGGAACAGCTCGCAGAGCCTGGGATAAACCCGCTCTCCGTTTAAGAGGTCCTTGAGACGCATGTATCTCTCAATTCCCCGGTCCTCGCAGATGCGCAAAAATATGATCCGATCGATGATGGTCTGAACGGCATAGTTGAGGCCTGTCGTGTCCAGATCGGGATTGTGCCGAGCGATGCTTTTTGCCAGGGCTTCTCGCCAGAGCGAGATGTCGTCCAGAAGGGCGGCATCCACCCTCTTGTCGCCTCTCTTTTGGGGCAGAGACTGCACATACTTATCAAGCGAACCGTTTAGCACCGCCTCCCTGGAAAAGAGGGCGGCAATCTCCGGCCACTTCTCAGCATACTGGTCATACCGGAAATACAGCAGGCGCGATTTGGTGGATTTGTCATCCTTGGAGGGCCGCGCCCGGCAGTAGTAGACGGAGAACTCCTCAAAATCGGTAAGAATGGAGATGGCAAGGTCGGCAGACCAGGCATAGCGCCTTATCTGGTAGGCCGGGTAGACTCCCGATTCGATATTTATGGACGGCCTCTTAACCTCAACGAAGAATTTCCTTTTGTCAAAGAGGCGAAAGCTGTAGTCGGGATTCTTGATCTTTCCCTCGACATCGACCGCATCCTCCTCTTTGACCTCTCTCTTGTCGGCCCGGCATTCCTGCTTGTGGTAGACGTCCCACCCCAGCGCCTCAAAAAAGGGATTGATGAACTCCGTTCGCAGCTCCGTCTCATTGTACTGGCTGGACCGGTAGATATCCTGATCCCGCTCGAACTTTTCTACCAGCTCGATGATCTTTGCCGGCGCCCGCAGCGCTGATGCCTGCGCTTCTCCTTGAGCTTCTGCCTGCAATTTCTTAGCCCTCCGGTGCATTCATTGACTGCTTCTCCCCAAAAAGCTTCTGGCAGGAAATATTCCCTACAGACTCCCTAAGTTATTTATAGTCGCCATTTATTACAGATACTAATAGCAGATACTAATAGCAGCTATTATAGCGGCTATTTAGATGGATTTGAAAGGTGTTGCAATTGGCATGCTCAGACGCAAGCGAGGACACTACGACTCAGATAAGACTCACCTGCGTGTCCCTGGTATCAATCGATGAAATGTTAAACGCTTTATCACCCAGCGAACGCAAGAACTTCCTTGAAAGCGTAGCATACCACAAGGATATGCTGGAAGAACTGGCTAAAATGTAACTATTCCTGCATCAGAGCCTTCTTTTTTATCCATTCTGCAATTGCATTAACCTTCTCTTCAGTGAGTTTTTCCATCAGGGTCAGGCATTCAATGGTACTTTCAAGGTTTTTCAATCTTCCTACCACCCACCAAAATTCGTCTGGCAAAGCCCCTGCCAAAAGACCACAAAGCCGATATACCCCCTCAACTTAGCGGATATCGAAAGGCGAGATAAAATGCTTATAGGAATTGATGTGGGCGGCACCACCACTGACGCCGTTATCGTGGACGGAAGCCGGGTGGTCAAGACCGCATATGTGCCGACAGATCACGATAACCTGTTGAAGTGCCTGCTTTCGGCCCTGGACGAGCTGGTGCGGGGCATTGATACCCGCAAGATCGAACGTGTGGTCCTGAGCACTACCCTGATTACTAATATGATCGCCGAGGGAAAGACGGATCCAGTGGCCCTGGTGCTCATACCGGGACCGGGAACCAACCCCCGTGACTACGCTCTGGGCGAGAGCACCATCCTCGACGGGGCGATCGATTTTCGCGGAAACGAGATCGATAAGCTCAAGGAGCCCCAGATCAAAGAGGCTGCCTCCCGCATTCAGGCTAAAGGCCTCTCCCGCGTGGCAGTGGTGGGAAAATTCTGCCAGAGAAACCATTCTCATGAAAATAAGGTCGGCGAGATAATGGCCGCCGCTCTGCCGGGCAGCAAGATCGAGCTGGGACACCGGGTATCCGGCCAGCTCAACTTCCCCCGCCGGGCAGCAACCACCATGCTCACCGCCGCAACCAAAGACAGCTACGATCTCTTTGCCAGAGACGTGGCTGCGGCTTTAAAGGAGCGCAGGATCAATTCCCCGGTCTACATCCTCAAGGCAGACGGGGGCACCCTTCCCCTGGACAAATCCGTGCAAATGCCGGTGGAGACCATCTTCTCCGGACCTGCGGCCAGCATCATGGGAGTCCTGGCCCTGACCGAGCCCGGCCAGAGCAGCGTCATCGTGGATATCGGCGGTACCACCACAGACCTCGCCCTCATCCTTTCCGGCAAGCCCCTGCTCTCTGCTAAAGGCGCCAAAGTGGGCTCACTTCTCACCCATGTGCGGGCCTTTGCCGTCAAGTCGATAGCTATCGGCGGAGACAGCGCAGTAGTAGTCACCGGCAGCAGCCTTTCCGTCGGACCGCACCGGGA
>JAQVZT010000151.1 GCA_028708055.1 Methanothrix sp. | reverse complement strand
AAAAGAGCCTCTCACCTATAGCTGGACTTCAAACATCGATGGAGAGCTCTCCACTAGCCGAAAATTCGCACAGAATCCATCCCGGCTGAGCAAAGGCGGCCACATGATCATTCTTAAGGTCACAGATACATATGGCACCTCCGCCCAGGGGACCGTACCGGTCGAGGTAATGTGAGAGATTTATTAATACAATAATGATTGCGGATTTTATTTTTATATAATTTTTGCATAGTATGCTTTTGGAAACATTATACCATAAATATCATCCGGGCATATAAGGCAAAAGGAAATAAGGATAAATTTAAAAAATATCTTGCGCCATATTCTCTTGACCCTAAGACTATGGGTGAGATCGATGCCCTGGAGATTTATTATCCAGGTGGAATAGCCTCATATCTCGATGCATTTCTCTCAGAGTTATGTCATAATCAGTGACTGACTGGTAAATCGAAAAACTGGGCCTCGATCAGGGGGCAAAGTATTATAATGCACACCGGTATAGCTGAACGGAGATGACAGACGTACCGGATATCCCTCTGGAGCAGATCCAGCAGCGAGTGGTGGCCATGTGGATGGGCAGCTTCTATGGCAGCAGCGGCTATGTGGCCCGAAAGCTGGGAAAGAAGGGTCTGCGCGAGTTTCAGGGTATCGGCGCTCACCAGGTAGCAGCCACATTCAAGCAGCTTGGCCTTGAAAAGCCTGAGGATGTTGCCCTGGCCATGGCAACCAACGACAAGAACCTCTTCGGTAGCGTGGTGGAGGTCGTAGAGAACAATGGCGTTGTGGAGATCAAGCGCCATCGCTGCGGTTTGATGGAAGGTGCTAAATCCTTTGCTCGCGTTGGGGCCAGCCTTATCGCCAAAGAGCACTGCAAAACCTGTGTGGAAAGCCATTGGCTGAAGGTCTTTTCAGATCTGAAGATGAATCTCGAAGTAGAGCATACCGATGATGGGTGCATTATGAGGATCTCCACTCAATGAAATGGATAATGAAGGGCTAGCAAGGGCTCTTAACGGCATGAACGTCTCATGCCGCTTTGCTTCGCATCAGAGCCGCTTTTTTCTTCATGGCTTGCTCAATGCGATCCTTGTTGGCCTTAATCTTCTCCTTGGCTGCCGCTGCCTTTGATGATGGGCTTGTGGCAGCCGGGCTGCTTTTCTTTGCGGCGAGACTCTTTGCTCCAGCAGTCTTGAATTTGATATTTTTCGTTTCAGGGCTAGAGCTTTTCGCATTGTCTGTGCTATCAGAGACAGATCCACCACTGGCCTTTGACTCGGTCTTGAACATAATTGTTGATTCGGGCTCAGTTGCAGCGCTTTTTCCTGCGGGATTAGCGAGATTGCTTATCACAGCCAATGGAATGGATGCGAGGTCTGTAGGGGCTGCGACCTCTGCTCCTTGAGAGCCTGCACCTGCATTTGCCGCCACATTGGCAGGCGCAGCTGCCGTTTCCGTTGCATTCGCCGCTGCAGTTGCAGATACATTTGCCCCTGCGGTTGCTGATACATTCGCCGGCATTGCTGCTGATGCTACGGATTCATTGGTAAGATTGCTCTTATTGACGCTCGCCTTCGCAGAATTTGAAGAAGACGATTTCGAGGACGAAGAACTATGATGTTTTGATCCGGAAGAGCCGCTGCTCGAAGATTTGACTGCTACAGCGCTTGCTTTTGCCGCCTGGCCGGATTGGAGGGACGAATTCATCTTAGATAGGTTGACCTGGCTTTGCTCCCTGGTTTGGCGGCTCGCATTCTGGGAAGAATTTGTGCCCATATTTGCCCCATTCTCCTTATCGCTCGCTGCAGATGGAATGCTGTCTTTCGGGTCCATTGGATCAAGTCCAAAGCCGGCGGCTTTATAATCCGGATTGGAGGCATAAGATACGAGATCGGATACGAGATAAATGGCAAGGCCGGTCATGCAAATCAATGCCAGTATGACAAGAATCCTTGCCAGCCAGGGATATTTATTTTTTAATTTTTCGCGAGCCAGACCATAATAGGTAATGCTCGACCCCGCAAAGTCCTTCATACATAAAGAGATATTTTTTAATGTTTATAGCTTTTGCGATTGATAAAAAATTTATTTAGTTAGGAATTACTTCGCTCAGCTGGCAAGAGGCATTCCCGCTGCCTTCCAGGCGTCAATTCCTCCTGAAAGAACGAATGCTTCGCGACCCCCATAGACTCTCAGAGTCTGAACGGCAAAAGCGGCGTTGGCATCAGGCGTGCTATAGACAGCGATCTTTTTCCCGGCAGGAATTATTCCCATCTGTGAGATGATATTTTCCAGGGGGATGTTCAATGCGTCTGGAATGTGGCTCGCTGCGAATAGCTGTGCCGGCCTGGCGTCCACTATGGCCCAGTTATTATCCTGGCCGGATTTGCTGAGATACTCGGCAACGCTCAGTAGATAGAATCCATTGTTTGCTGCCTCTTTCAGGAATGAATCCGTTTTAGCCATGTCGTCAGCTGGCTGGCTCATCGCGGATGAAATCTGAACGGGAGATGCGGTTCCCAGAGATGTGGCTTTCTTAACAGAATCATTAAGCGATGATGTTGCCCAGGGCTGGCCTTTATAGCTGCCTGCATCTGTGTTTTTATTGTCACTAAGTATCTGCTTATTCATTTGATCCACTTTATCCTGATCATCCTGCTCCGCGGTCTGTGCCAGAGCGCATGCGTGCATCAGAAGACAGGCCAGCGCTAATGAACAGAGCAATAGGTTTCTTGATCTCATCTGTAACACCTCTCTTCCATCCATTCGCCCCCTACTAATAGTGTTTGGCTTGTAGTACGGGCGTATGCCTGTCAATCAACTGATGCTGTTGCCACAGCTCACCCATTTTGTTTCAATAATATTATATTCCTTATTCCTATATAAAAAATGATGTGGCTTTGATTAAAACATCTGTTAAGTAAATTATATATACTGTAATGGACAATAAAGCTGTCTGAAGGTGTGTGTAATGAAGAAGTTCATCTGCAAAAACTGCGGCGCCATGAATGTGGCAAGCGAATCTGACATTAATAGCGGTGGCGATTGGCTGCAATGCTCGCTTCCTCAGGGCTTCGAATGGGTTTTGCCTGCTGGGAAAATTACTCCCGTCATAGGTGAACCGATATACATATCTGGATTTGGGGAACATCTCTCTCGTGAGGCATATTTAAATAAACATGGCATTGACCCTGAAATTGCCTACAATCTCATGCGCGGAAATTCCGGCTACATGTCCGCATCGCGCAACCTTACCGGAAAGCCCTCTGCAAAGGGCACGGCAACCACAAATAAAAAAGCTCAAAATTGGCTTGATGAGGACGATTGGACCTCATGATACCAAATGGCAATCTTTGCAGCAAATTTATTTTCACGATAATCCTGTGGCATTCTTCGCGTATTTCCAGGCCTGAGTCTCTAAAACCTGTGCACTTTCGCCTTTTTTTCCGCGTGAACTCCTTTGCATGCTGATCCTACTGATTGCTGAATCTATTGATAGCTCATCCTATTGATAGCTGATTGGTAATTTGCCTCCCAATAAATTGCTCATGATTAGATAGATTAAAATATGCTTATGGGGCAGTCACAATGCGCTGAGGAACTGAGTATGAAGGAGAGGCTTGACGAGATAGGTTCACGTCTTCGTGAACTGAGGGAACTGAATGGAGTATCGTCCGAGGAGATGGCAGAGTACCTTAATGTGCCTGTGGAGACATACGGATTCTATGAAGATGGAAAGCTGGACATTCCTGCCAGCATTCTAATCGGCATGGCGCGAAGACTTAATGTGGATACGGGCCTGCTCCTCACCGGCGAAGAGTCCAAGATGAGCATCTTCACGATTACTCGAAAGGGCGAAGCGGTAGAGGTAGAAAGAAGAGAACAGTATCACTACCAGAGCCTGGCCAGAAAGTTCGCCCATAAAAAAGCTGAGCCTTTTATCGTCACCATAGATCCCAGGAAAGACGGCCCATCGTTCTACAATCATCCTGGTCAGGAGTTCGAATATGTGCTCGAGGGTACTCTCAAGCTCACTATTCATGACAATGATGTGGTGCTGAACCCTGGAGATTCTATATTCTTCGATGCGTCCTATAATCATTATATGGAAGCCTTAAACGACAAGCCAGTGAAGCTCTTGGCTGTTGTCATGTAGAAATTAAAGAGGAACGAAACAATGACGTCATTATTGCCTAGATTCGTTTCTCGGGTCGATTTCAAGTCGTATGAGGATTTTAAGGAGAATTTTAAAATCCTGGTTCCCGAGAATTTCAATTTTGCCTATGATGTGGTTGATGCCTATGCAGAGCAGTATCCCGATAAGCTTGCCCTGGTCTGGTGCAACGATCATGGCGAAGAGCGCATCATCACCTTCAGAGATCTGAAGATTCTGAGCGACAAGGCCGCCAATCTATTTTCCAGATGCGGGCTGAAGAAAGGGGATACCGTCATGCTCACCCTCAAGAGCCGCTGGGAGTTCTGGGTTTGCATGGTTGGCCTGAATAAGATCGGCGCCATTTCTATCCCATCCACGCATATGCTCAAGGCCAAGGACTTCGTCTACCGAATCAAGAAGGGCGACCTGAAGATGATCGTCTGCATAGGAGAGAACGGGGTTCCTGGGGAGTTCGATGAGGCCCACAGGAACCTGGGCAATGTTCCTCTGGTCAAAGCCCTTGTTGGAAGCCCGGACCTCACGCGCGACGGATGGATAAATTTCGATAAGGAGCTCGAGCAGGCTTCACCGGACTATGCCCGTCCCACCGGGGAGCAGGCAACGAAAAATGAGGACATTCTCCTCGGGTACTTTACCTCGGGAACCACGGGATATCCAAAGATGGTCAAACATGATCAGACCTATCCTCTGGGCCACATTCTAACCGCCAAGTACTGGCAGAATGTGGAGGACGACGGGCTTCATTACACCGTTGCCGATACCGGGTGGGCAAAGTGCGCCTGGGGCAAGATTTACGGCCAGTGGCTGGCCGGCTCGGCGGTCTTTGTCTACGATTACGATCGATTCGATGCCGGGAAGATGATGGACGAGATGGGCAAGTACGGGGTCACGACCTTCTGCGCTCCGCCTACCATCTTCAGGTTCATGATCAAAAGCGATATGTCCAGGTACGACTTCTCCAAGCTGAAGTACGCGGTCACAGCAGGAGAGCCGCTCAATCCCTCGGTTTATGAGAGCCTGCTCAAGGCCACCGGCCTGCGGCTCATGGAAGGATTCGGCCAGACTGAGACTGTGGTCTGCATAGCTAATTATCCCTGGATGAATCCCAAGCCCGGTTCCATGGGCAAGCCCGCTCCAGGATTTGATATCGTTTTAGTGGACAAGAACGATAAGATCTGCGAGGTGGGCGAAGAGGGCGAGATTGTGATCAAGACGGACAAAGGAAAGCCCGTCGGCCTCTTCACCGATTACCATTCCGATCCGGACAAGACAAAGAGCACATGGCATGATGATTATTACCATACAGGGGACACCGCCTGGCGGGATGAGGACGGATTCTTCTGGTTCATAGGCAGGACGGATGACATGATCAAAAGCTCCGGATACCGCGTGGGGCCTTTTGAAGTGGAAAGCGCCCTCATGTCTCACCCATCGGTGATGGAGGTAGCCATTACTGGTGTGCCAGACGCCATTCGAGGACAGGTGGTAAAGGCAACTGTCGTCCTGGCCAGGGGATTTACCGCTTCCGAAGAGCTGAAAAAGGAGCTGCAGGACCACGTCAAGAAGGTCACTGCACCATACAAGTATCCCAGGATCATTGAGTTCGTTCCAGAGCTTCCCAAGACCATAAGCGGGAAGATCAGGCGGGTGGAGATCCGGGATAAAGACAAGCCCTATCCGGTCATCAATACCCTGGAATGCAAGGCATGCGAGAGGTGTATTGAGGCCTGTCCCGCGGATGTATTGAAGATGGGCAATGAGCTGAATCCTCGAGGCTATCACTATGTCGTCTACTCTGGCGACGGCTGCATAGGCTGCGGAGCATGCTATTATACCTGTCCCGAGCCGCTGGCCATTGAGGTTCATGTGCCCCAGAAAGAGAAGAAAACAGAGGAGAACTGAAAAATGGCATCTCAGTTAATTGATGGAAACAAAGCTGTTATCGTGGGTGCTCTCTATGCAGGATGTGACTGCTTCTTTGGCTATCCCATTACTCCCGCCAGCGAGATATTGCAGGAAGCTTCTCGCTATTTTCCCAAATTGAGCAGAAAGTTCGTTCAGGCGGAATCGGAAGAAGCGGCAATCAATATGGTTTATGGAGCGGCGGGCGCTGGGCACCGCGTTCTGGCGGCATCTTCCGGCCCGGGCATGAGCCTGAAGCAGGAGGGGATAACATACATCGACGGTGCGGAGCTTCCCTGCGTGATCGTCGATATTTGTCGAGCCGGGCCGGGTCTGGGAAACATCGGGCC
>JAQVZT010000150.1 GCA_028708055.1 Methanothrix sp. | reverse complement strand
CTTACATGGAAAACAATGTATTTATAATCTAAGAGATATATTTTTTTTTAGGATTTAAATTAGTTCCGACGTTAGCTTTTTAGTCTTTAAGGAATTTCAATGATATACATGTACAATCGATCTATCGTAGGTTTACTATTAGCAGCTATGCTATCAATCTTTGTCCCATTGGGACAGGGCCAGGTGGTTATCAATGGGGGATTTGAGAACGCAGCTATCGATCCAGGCAATTGGAACTTCTTATCCAAGGACAATAACCAAATCAACGGATGGATCGTCGGTGGGGAGGGTGTAGATTACATAGGAGGATTGTGGCAGCCCTCAGAAGGCAGTCGAAGCATAGATTTGAGCGCCTATGGTGCCGGTACAATTAGCACAACATTGAATACTGTCCCAGGTACGACCTACCGCCTCTTCTTTGATATGGCAGGCAACCCCGGAGGCGATCCAGTCGAAAAAGCCCTTAAAGTGTGGATAGATGACAGATCTCAGGAATTTTCGTTCGACACGACTGGCAAAACCGCGGAGAACATGGGATGGGTGGCCAAGTCATTGGATTTTACTGCCAATTCCAGCACTACAAGACTGTCATTTGAAAGCCTGGTAAATACCGCCAATGGGCCTGCTCTTGATAATGTGAGAGTCGCCATCGGCGATGATCAGAGTATCACGGGAGCAAATACAAACGTGGATCTAACCGGGGTGTGGAGCTGTGATGACAGTGGAACCTACTACCTGAGGCAGATTGGAAACGTCCTCTGGTGGGATGGAGATGGATCACCTGATACATTTTCCAACGTGGCACAGGGCAGCATCGATGGAAATACAATCACGCTGGAGTATGCTGATGTGCCGGAAGGCAGAGCCTCCGGCTACGGAAACCTGGTCCTGAATATAATTTCCAATGACGAGCTTGAGGCCCAGCAGAAGCCCGAGAATTTTGGCGGGTCTCGTTGGGTGCGAATCTCCAATAAACCTCAGACACCTGCAAATCCGCCGGCAAACCCGTCATCAAATCCGGCAAACTCTGCCAACCCCTGGGAGGACCCATCTGTTCGTCAGCTTATCGATGAGTGGATCTTGCAGCAAGATAACTGCGCGAAAAAAGTCTATCCCGGCGCATTTGTAGACAAATGGGGCAGGCTATGTGGCGAGACAGACACAACGACAATTTCTTGTGTTCTTGATCCGGATCATCCGCTTGATTGGGATAATTACCATTACTTATGGTACAACAATCCATGCAGCAATTATTATTCATACAGATTGCAGGACTACGTCAATCTCAGGCAGGGCGGATCTGGCTTTGATGATTTGGCTGAATGCAAAGGATGGTATGATGGATGCTATTGAGGAGGACTTGGGCTAAGCCCTCCACCAATACGGGGAGCTTTCATATTGGAGCCAATCCCAGCTCTCGTTAGTACATATGGCTCTTTCATTTCTATGAACTTTTTTTAAATTTAATCATTAGAAGAACGCATCGTTGTGGCAATTTACACTACTTCGCTACTTCGCATTTCCTGGAGAATCACGCTAGCGGTCTGTCAATGATAACTGCAAAAATGATTACTAATAAGTATGAGGTATGTTCTGTTAAAGCAAATGGTGTCAAGGCAATAAAAACCTTTATGAATGCTTATATCTCCAGGATGCCTAATTAGCAAGGACGGTAAATATGCCTGCAAAATCATCCTATAACTCCAAGTCCTTAAAACGGGCATATAACTGCCATGTCAAAATTACCTCCACACCCAGGGATTTCTACAGCGAAGTTTGCAGGCACTACGGCACTCCGCGCCCTTCAATTCCGCAGCTGCTCAGCTACGGGCGGCATCATTTTACAGACTATGAGCAGCTCTGCCGCCAATTGCATGATGATGATACGGCAATATCCCTTCTCAGAGAGAAGGCGAACGATCTCCTGCTGGCGGCTTCATGGTGGCCATACCGGCAAAGGGTGTAGTGCCACGGTGAGAAATAATAAAAACTTTCCATGCCGTCCTCCGGCAGGCGCTGGCATGCCAGCAGGGGCGCAGGACTGCGTATCTCTGGTGCGACGGCTGCCTCGGCTGCATGGGGCGAAAGGCGGGCAGTGCCCGGGCGGGCGTGCTGCCGTGCGCGCGGCTGAGCACAGGCTCGCAAGCGGGCGGGGAGTGTTCATTGAGAGCTGCCAGGTGAGCCGGAGTGGAGACGAACGGAAATCTTGAATAATTAAAAGTGGCAATAAGGTTTCATGTCGTTGGGCAGACCGGATAAGTCATATTCATTGTGTGTCTTGGTAATTTTAGTTCTCTTTTTTGTGGTGATGAGCGGATGCGTTTCCATAAGGCAGGAACCGGAAGTGGACGCTCCTCACAGCCAGGAGAACATCACGAAAAAGGAAATAACAGCAATAATTCCAAAAATTAATCAAGGCAGTGTTCTGATAGGGCAATTGCCAGCAACTTCATCCAAAATAGAGCAATGGAACATTTCTGATTTGTCTGCTGGAAACAACAAGTTCGCTCTTGACCTCTTCTCTAAGCTAGGGGGCAAGAATGAAAATGTATTATTTTCGCCCTGGAGCATCTATTCCGCCCTGGCCATGGCTAATGAAGGCGCAAGAGGCAATACCACTGAAGAAATGCGGCGGGTGCTTCATTTCCCTGATAACGGTAGCCAGTTTGAGATTTCTTTTGCTTCTGCCTATGATAAGTTCAATTCCATTGATGCAGTGTATACACTTGTAGCGGCCAACGCCCTTTGGGTCGACAAAGAAAATCCACTTCTGCCCAATTACGCCGCCGACATAGACAGATATTTCCACGGCACTGCCAGGAATGTGGACTTCAAAGGAGCGCCTGATGATGCAAAATCGATGATCAATTCCTGGGTCGAGAGCCGGACCGGCAGCAGGATAAAGAACCTGATTTCTTATATTAGTCCCGACACTCAGCTTCTGATCACCAACGCGGTCTACTTTAAGGGCATGTGGGACGAAGCGTTTGATATAAACATGACCGAGGAGCGAAACTTCACTACAAGCGACGGAAGGATCATAAGGATTCCTATGATGGAAAGCCAGACGAGCGGACAGCAATTTAATTATAATGAGACAAATGATCTGCAGATACTTGAGCTTCCATACAAGGGCAAGAGACTCTCTATGATAATTCTATTGCCTATGAGCAACAATACCTCATCTCTGGAGAGATCCCTTTCTTTAGAGAAGCTCATGCAGTGGAGAGCGAGTCTCAGTGAGACCGAAGTTGGTGACGTTCGTATTCCAAAGTTCAGTTTCTCATCCAAGTATTCCTTGAATGATGACCTTAAAGGTTTGGGATTGCAGAACACATTCACGCCAGGCGCTGACTTTTCTGGAATCAATGGCCGAACCGACCTCTTCATAAGCGATATAATCCACCAATCATTTGTGGATGTCAACGAACAGGGAACGGAAGCGGCTGCAGCTACTGGGGCTTCTAATGTGATGGCATGTATGCCGGGATACGGCCCGCCGGACTTCTGGGCGGATCACCCATTTATTTTCTTTATCCAGGATAAAGAGACCGGAACTATCCTGTTCATGGGCAGAGTCAGCGATCCGGGAAGGATTGAATGATAGGGAATGCTTGGGCAAAGCTGGCGCGTTTCAGTCCTGGATAAAAAGTCTCAGCTTTAGGGGGGCGATCCGTGCCCAAGCGATGGGCTGCCGTGTGCTCCCGGCTGAGCACGGGCGCGCGAGCGGGTGAGCTGGCGGGTTTTGTTCATGGGAGCGCAGCTGGCGGGGATGGAGCGGCAGGGAGGGCGTAGCGTCTTCCGGGCTGAGGATGTGGGCAAGAAGGATTTCACATGGACCTAGCTGTGGGCTGTGGGACCGTGCGGGCGTTTGAGCAAATCAAGTTGCGAGATTGGCCCTCTCCATCCAGGCGCAGTCCGATGGGCCAATGCGTCGAATTCACTGTCCGGCTGCCAGGGCTTATAAAGGTTCGAATCACAGACCCGGCATGAAATCAATTTTGTTGGACCTCTATCTCAAGAAACATCAAAATATATACTCCCTCGGGCATTCATTCCTATAGCACTTAATCTTCATTTGAGAGCATATCTATATGAAACAGGTTCTCTGGTGGCTGATTGCAGGCTCAAGAGGTGGGATCAATAGAGCCAGAATAATCCATCTGCTCCACCTGCGGCCATATAATGCCAACCAGATGACCCAAATGCTCAATCTCGATTACAAGACCGTCCGTCATCATCTGGATGTACTGAAAAAACATAAAATGATTAAATCGATGGAAGAGGGATACGGGTCTATGTATTTTCTAACTGAACGAATGGAGGCGAGCTACAATGACTTTATGGAGATCTGGGCGCATGTAGAATCAGCAGCAAAGACAATGGAGGAATGACACAATGGATAAAAAAGATTTTATCTGGATAATTCTCATTTCGGTGATTGCAGTAATTGTCATCAGCTTTGCGATCCCCATCCTGGTTAAGATGCCTCATCCTGCAAGTGAGCAGAATCCAGTCCCGTCGCAGGAACAGCACCAGACACAGCGGCCCGCGGCACCCCCCGGGCAAGAGGAGACCAAGCAGCTTAAAACGCTGATATCATTCATCAATATCGGTCTGATTATACCGCTATTCACTATATACACACGAATCTACAGAAGGCTGCACAGTTCTTTCACATTAGGCCTTATGGCCGTCGTTTTTGCCTTTGGAATGTATGCAATCACATCCAATCCTCTGCTCGTTAGCCTTCTTGGAGGTCGCGCAGAGTATATCGGATTCTTCCAGATTATTCCGGATCTATGCACAACTGCCGCCCTGATAATTCTAGTCAGGATTAGCCTTGAATAGTTTCATTTTATATGCAATTTGGGCCGAATTTGGGCATAATCCTGGCATAATCTGGCATCATTCTGGAATCGCCTTAAATATTCAAATGGCAGGCTATCCACTAAGGTGAAGAGATTATGGGATCACTGAAACTGATTAGCCTTGTTGTTGCTGTGCTATGCATCATATCTGCTACCGTAGCGGCGGTTGATGCAGCGGATAATTCCAGATCAATTGGGTCTGGTCGGACCGACAGGCCCATGCAAGGAGAAGACAGCCAGAAATATACCATCTCGCAGACCATTTCTGATCGAGGGCAGCAGGCTACAATCGCATTTGATGGACTTGCTTTTCTGACAGGCGATGCGTGCAGCGATACATTCCTGCCCCCAGGGAAGGTCGCTGATTATGCGGGATTTCAGTATTTGCGTGACAATGATGCCAGCAAGATGGGACACAATACTGATTTTGTCACCCGTGTAGCGGACAATGTACTATCAATCCTGAATAGTCAACAGCTTGATGAATTTATCTCGCTTTCAAAAACAGAAGCCACTTTATCAGACCAATATGCATATATGCGTTTTCCCATTATGAATGCGTTTCGTGCCCAACTGGAAGGAAACATACCGAATGGCAGCGTCGGCCTTGATAGATTGGCGGTCATGGATTACTCATCCAAACTGTATGATATCGATGCAAGCATCAGCATAGAGAGGGCTAAGGTCTATGCCGGAGTAATTCGATCACTGAATCAGACGCAGCGAGCATACCTCGATAGGATGGCTTCCGGTGGCATGCTATCGTGGCCCGTAGCAGATGCTTTATCGGTTCTGGAAGGCAGCGGCAAAGGGAATTCGGTTGCTATGAGGACTTATGCCAGTGAAATGTTCTCCTGGTATGCAGGTTCGGTTGATGCCGATGTGTATTTCTGCCCTGAGCGGCAGGCGACATATTTCGGCTCATTCTACATGAAAGATCGCCCGGCAATGGGCAATGCAGGCTATTCCATAAGCACTACTCTGACCGGTGACGCAGGTGAAGGGTTTTTAGATATACTCGATGAAGATCAGCGCGAAGAGATAGTCAGCCTGGTGGACATCCAGCGATCAGATCTAAACGAGATTATCGACAAGCGGAAGGCTATTGCAACGGAGCTCAGACAGGCTCTAAATGGGAGAATCATTAATGAAACTGCCGTGAGGTCTCTTTCGGCAAGGTATGGAGAGCTTGATGGTGAAATCTCCTATTATTATGCCGTGCACTTTGCAGAGGTGGAAAAAACCGTCACGTCCGACCAGAAGCAGAAGATGACTGCACTGCGCAATCTTGACAGCTACGTCTGCGAAGGAGCTTACCTGTACTCCCGGCCAATAAGTATGCCGAAGAATATACCTGTGGATTTCCTCTTTGGGATTGGCAATTACAGCAGCTCACAGATATCTTCATGGATAATGAGTCAGCCGCAAGAATCCCCGGCCTTTGAATCTGGCCCTGCAAGACCCAACCAGGGGACGGAGGATGTTGAGGGACATGGAAAAGAAAAGGATCATCAAGTGGATGATGACGGCCGACAAGGACAATGGCAGGACTCGGATCAGAGACGCCGTATGCCGCCGGAGAATATCATTGCCCGGCTGG
>JAQVZT010000149.1 GCA_028708055.1 Methanothrix sp. | reverse complement strand
TCCCGGTGGTGATAGTCGGCTCACAGAGAAGCTCTGACCGACCCAGCAGCGATGCATCCATGAATGCCGTCTGCGCGGCAACTGTCGCCATCAGCGATATCGCCGAGGTCTGCGTGGTGATGCATGGGACGGCCAACGACGATTACTGCTCAATTCACCGCGGAACAAGAGTGCGAAAGATGCACACCTCCCGCCGGGATGCTTTCCAGAGCATGAATCAACCGCCTATCGGAAAGGTGGACTACCTCACCAGAAAGATCGAGACCTTTGGGCCCTATCGCCGGCGCGGCGTGGTGGAGCTGGCCGTTATGGACAGGCTGGAATCAAAATGCGCTCTGGTCAAGTACACGCCCGGATCTTCGCCGGAGATTCTGAACTACTATATCGATAAAGGGTACCGCGGCATAGTGCTGGAGGGGACCGGCCTCGGCCATGTGGCATCCGACTGGATCGACGGCATCAGGAGGGCCACAGATGAGAATATCTCCGTTGTGGTGACCTCGCAGTGCCTGCGAGGCAGAATATGCGACAGGGTTTATGATACCGGCCGCTACATGCTGGATGCAGGGGCAATTGAAGGCGAAGATATATTGCCCGAAACCGCTCTGGTCAAGCTCATGTGGGCGGTCGCCAATGCTGAGAATGCCGGGGAGATCCGCGCCATTATGAACAGGCCACTGGCCGGAGAGATGTCTCACTCCACGCCCATCACTGTGTAAGGCCGGGCAAATTTGGCGGCAATTGAGGCCAAACCTTATAAGCAAGGTGCATATTAGGACCAATCTCAGAATTATCGGAGGAATTTCGTTTTGACACGCAAGCCAGCAAGCATGTACAGAAGGAGGGAACGGCCCTACACCCGCAGAAGATATATGGGTGGCGTTCCCGGTAGTAAGGTAGTGCACTATGATATGGGAAATTTGACTGAAGATTTCCCCATCAAGCTAACGCTCGTGGTCAGGGAGCCCTGTCAGATCAGGCATACCGCTCTTGAAGCGGCCAGGGTTTCAGCTAACCGTTACCTCTTGAAGATAGCAGGCAGAACCAATTTCCATCTCAAACTGAGGACCTATCCTCATCATGTCATCAGGGAGAACAAGCAGGCTACCGGCGCAGGTGCAGACCGTGTCTCCAGCGGCATGAGGATGGCATTCGGCAAGGCTGTGGGAACTGCCGCCCGAGTCGAAGCAGGCCAGAAGCTCTTTACCGTGGGAGTACCGCTTTCATATCTCAATGAAGCCAAGGTGGCATTGACGAGAGCCGGGCATAAATTGCCAACACCGATTCAGATTATAGTCGAGTCGGGCCAGGAACTAATAAAGTAACCAAGGTATCTGGATGGATGATTATTTAGCGGGCCTTGATCGGGCCATGAAGAAGATGCCGGCCACTCGAGAATCCAAGGAGCGGTTCGTCATACCTTCCGTGAAGGTCTTTTACGAAGGCAAGACCACTGTGCTGGAGAACTTCGGGACTATTGCGGACACCCTCAATCGCGAACCTGAGCACCTCATGAAGTATCTGCTCCAGGAGATGGGCACCGCTGGCAAGATCGAAGGACAGCGCGGCGTCTTTCAGGGAAAGTTCGGCGAGGCTGCTATCGCCCGCCAGATAGAATCCTATTTTGAGGAGTATGTGGTCTGCACGGAGTGCAGGCTGCCTGATACCCATCTTATCAAAAGCGATCGCGTTCTGACACTCAAGTGCGATGCCTGCGGCGCTCATCGACCGGTGAGAAAGAGAAAGGCTTCGACAATCGTACAGAAGGATGTCATCGAAGAGGGGGAGACCTATGAGCTGCGCATCGAGTCCGTGGGCAACAAGGGCGATGGCATAGCCAAGGTGGACAAGTACCTCATCTTCGTGCCCAGTGCTGTGAAAGGCGAGATCGTCAAGGCCAAGATTAAGAAGATCAGCGGAACTCTTGCCTTTGCAGAGATTGTGGAGCGAATGAGCAAGGTGACTTAGATGGAAGAGAAGATCACCCTGTCATTCAATGAAGAGAACAAATATCTGCTCGAGTTCTCTCCACCATCATTCTGGATGGAATTTGCCCAAAACTATGGTGGTCTTCCTTGGATAGAGAAGAGCGAGAACAGGGCGGCGATCGTCGCCGAGAACTATTCTTATCTTCTCGATCTTCTGGTTCAGGCAAGGCTCTACCGTCTCGGCAGGATGCCTTATGGGGAACGGTTCAAATAGAAAATGCCCAAGACGCTATCAATGCAGGGCTACCTCATTGCCGGCCTGCCCATCATCAAGCAAGGCGATGATATCGCTTCCCTTGTCAAATCTCTTTTTGATTTTCAGGATGGAGATGTTCTCTGTCTTGCCAGCACCATCGTAGCCAAGTCGGAAGGCCGTTTCCGGAATCTGGAGAACTATCATCCCTGCGACCGGGCGGAGGCCGTTGCCCGGAGCACTGGCAAAGATCCCAGGTTTGTGCAGGCGGTTCTGGACGAATCTGCGGACGTCCTGCTCGACGAGCCTTTTCTGCTGGTGAGGACCCGCTTCGGCCACGTGGGCGTCAACGCCGGCATAGATCAGTCCAATGTGGGTGACGACCGAATATTGTTGCTCCCGCAAGACCCCAGCGCCAGCGCAGAGCGGCTGCGTGCCCGACTGGAAAAGGACTGCGCAGTGATCATCACCGATACCTGCGGCCGGCCGTTCCGGTCCGGGGTGGCGGGCGTGGCCATTGGCTGGGCGGGGATAGCCGCTCTGCGCGACTGGCGGGGCGAGTGCGACTTGCACGGCAAGGTCCTGGAGATCACTCTTGAGGCGATTGTGGATGAGATTGCCGCCATGGCCAATCTGCTAATGGGCGAGGCAGGAGACGGCACTCCTGCAGTCGTATTCAGAGGGCTGAAGTATCCCCGCTCCGGCGAGGATTCGGTCTTCATGCCCGAGGAAAAAGATGTCATCCGGCCACATCTGAAGAGATGAAGTGATGAAGAGATAGAGTTTTATCGGCGGGCGTAAATAGCCTCGGGCCGTGCAGAGACCGATTCGAATAGTCGTTCCATTCAAGCTCGATAATGCCAAGAGCCGTCTGGCACCGGCGCTCAATCCAGAGGAGCGAAGGCTGCTGGCCTTTGCCATGCTCAGGGATGTTCTGGATTCTGTTTTGGGCTTCGGCCCGGTGACGGTGCTCTCCCGACCGGGACTGGATGCAGCAGAGGTAGATCGCGATGTCGAAATTCTGGAGTCGGAGCTGGATCTGAATGATGCTCTGAATGTGTTCATCGCCGGTGAGGCGTCGCGGGGATGGCCATCGGATATTCTCATCGTCATGGCGGATCTGGCCCTTTTGACGCAGGATGAGGTTGCGGGAATTATCCGCAGTCCCGGTGATGTGGTGCTCTGCCCGGGCAGGGGAGGCGGGACGAATATTATCCTCATCCGAAGCCCGCAGTTTCGAACCTGCTACCGGGGACTGAGCTTTCCCAGGCATCAGGAGTTTGCCAGGCAGTCGGCTCTCGCCGCAGCAGTCTTCGAGTCATTCCGGGCGGGGTCGGACATTGACTGTCCTGAGGATCTGGCAGAGGTGCTTCTACACGGGCGGGGAAGAGCGAGTAAGACGCTTGAATCGCTTGGATTTACTCTGCCGGAGAGCGGTCACTCGGGATGCGTAAGAATCCAGGAAAAGAAAGAGGCATAATGATGGGAAAACTTATAGTCTCTAACACAACAAATTTAACTTATCATACAGGAACCTTGGAATCCACGTTCTTGCTACGGAAAGATTTGGTGTTAAGCCAAAGAACGTATCCTTTATGATATTGGTGAGCTTTTCCTTGTTTTCAATTTTGATAATTTCCGATCCCACTGGGCAAAGGATTCACTGATATGTGCTCAAGAATGCAACATCGAATTAGTCTTCTTGCCATCGTATTCTCCTGATTTGAATCCAATTGAATTCATTTGGAAGAGCATAAAAAGAATCATTTCTCATTCGTTTATAAAAGACCTCGATCAAATGAGAAAAATCATCGCTGAAAATTTTCTCATCTATGCATCGCGACTTAGCTTTGCAGAAAGATGGGTCGAAAAATTTTTAAACATAGAAATAAGTTAAATTAGTTAGGTTTTGAACTATAAAAAGCATTTCGGCAGTATGACTCCCGAAAGAGAAAACAATCCCTTGCATAAATGCCGGTAAACGTTGCACCGGGTTGGGGACGGTGCACTGCATCAGCCAGCAGCAACCGGTGACTAAATAATGCTTTTTCCTTCCGCGGCCCACAGTGATTATTGAGGTTACTCTGTTATAGGGAATCCCATGCAGATGCATAGCTTCTTTGCCGGAAAAGAGAGGATAATGCCGGGGTTACAATCATGTCTCAAAATACGTTTCCTGAGGGTGTGGTCTTCACGCCCATTGGCTTTGTGACGAACAATTTCAATGAGCCGGGAGACCCGAAGTCGCTCAGAAACTCGGAATCGATTATTACCATAGACCAGAAGTTCACCGGCGCTCTGGATGGCCTGGACGGCTACAGATTCATCCTGGTCGTTTTTTACTTCCACCGCTCAAAAGGCTATCAAGAGAGGGTTCATCCCATGGGCGACCGGTCTATTCCGATGCGAGGAGTCCTGGCCACGAGAAGCCCGCTCCGGCCCAATCCCATCGGAATCACCGTTGCAGAGATCCTTTCTGTGAATGGAAATATCATCAGAGTGAAAGGACTGGATGCCCTGAATGGAACGCCGGTACTGGACATCAAGCCCTATGAGGTCCACTTCGATTCGCATGTCGGGGTGGAAAGGGAAAAGGACCCTAGCTACAGGCCTGTTGATAGTCTGTGCCAGAGAAAATGAAATTTAGGGTTTATTTGCCGGGCCTCAATGCTGATATGAGAGCGGCAATCAGCGTCACTGCAAAGCTTGCCAGGAACGCCTGCTGCATTCCAGCCTCAAAGGCCGCCAGAGGCCCTCCGCTCATCCCTCCGCCGTAAAGGAAGACATGGAACATGACATCCTCAGGAATGCGGCTGAGCACCAACGGGAATACAATCGCTATGCTGAGCATCTGTCCTGTGCTCATGAGCATGTAATTGATCCCGGCGGCGCTGCCCCTCTTTTCCGGCACGACCGATGACATTACTGCATTGCTGTTGGGCGAGGCAAAGAGCCCGGAGCCGCCGCCCATCAGAGCCTGGTAGAGAGCCAGCTGCCAGTAGGGCGTACTGCTCACAACTGTTGCCAGGCCGAGAAGCCCGATGCCGGAAATCAGCAGCCCGGCGGTGGCCAGACCCCGGGAGCCGTATCGATCCGACAGGTGCCCGGATACCGGTCCCACAAACATGAAGGCCGCCCCGAAAGGCGCCATCATGATTCCAGCCCAGAGGGGATCAAGGCCGTAGGGGCCCTGCAAGAAAAATATCAGGACGAAGAGCACTGCTCCCCGAGCGAGGCCGTTGATGGCATTGGCGGCGCATGCATAAGCAAAGAGCTTCTCGGAAAAGAGCCGGAAGTCCATCATGGGCTGCTCTGCTTTTCTCTCGACCAGGAAGAAGGCCGCCAGGCCAATAACTGCCAGGGCGAAAAGGGCATAGACATAGATTGCACTGATGAGCGGGAAAGCGACGAGCGAGCAGGCCAGCAGCAGAGCTGTCAGGCCCACTGTGAATGTGATGCTTCCCGGCCAGTCGAAGCGCTGCCGGGCGGGAAGTGCCACCGGCTCACGCAGCCTCATGATGCCCCAGATCGTGCCGACTGCGCCAAGCGGCACATTGATCAGAAACACCCATCGCCAGTCTATGGCAGTGAGGATGCCGCCGATCACCGGCCCCATCAAAAACCCGGCGGAAAAGGCGATGGTATTGATCCCCAGGCCAAGACCCACCCTCCCCTTGCGAAAAGCATCGGTAACAATTGCCGCGCTGTTGGTGAAGAGCAGGGCTCCGCCTATGCCCTGGACCATGCGGTAGAAAACCAGATCCCAGCCTGAATATTGTGGCGAAGAGAACCCACAGAGAAGCGACCCCAGGGTGAAGACGGCAAAGCCAGCGTTGTAAAGGTTCTTTCTGCCGAACATGTCCGCCAGCCTTCCCACTACTGGAACAAGCGCTGTGGTGACGAGCATGAATCCCAGGATCACCCACATGATGGTCATGAAACCGGCATGAAGCTGGGTCATGATGTCCGGCAGAGCGATGAGCAGAGCAGAGCCCTGAATGGATGCCAGGAGCGCTCCCACTGTGGTGACGGACAGAGCCGTCCATTCGTAGCCTCGCCAATTCTCAGAATCTTCAGGCATTTAAAAGCCTGGCAGTGCTGGCCATTGATTTGTAGTTATCGGCCATTGCACTGAGGTGTAGAGTCCCGAATACTCCGCGATTCATTTTTAATTTACCTTTCTGCATTAAAATCTCTCTCCATTCGAGACAGGAATAAATTCAACTTACAGCCGTTTGGCAATCTGGACCAAAAAGCATCTTCTGGCGTCTGAAGATAGTGTTTTTCCTCAA
>JAQVZT010000148.1 GCA_028708055.1 Methanothrix sp. | reverse complement strand
TCTACGTGGTTCCTGTGAGCGCTGGGCCGGGATTTGTCATGAAGGATCTGGCAGCAAAGAATGCCGGTTTGAATGGCACACAGTGGTATGATCTTCTCGCCAGCACATTCGATCAATCGTCTGCCAAGGGCGAGCCAATGGTGGTCGTCTTTACCAATACTGCCTCTGGACTGGATGAATACCTGGATGCCTACAAGAAGTTCATCGAATATGCAGCAGGCAAAGGCGCGAGCTTTGTAACCACCAAGGAGCTGGTGGAGAGCAGCAAGAATGCCTGATTGACGCCAATTTTTTATTTTGTATTTTTTCTTTTTCAAAAATTTAAAGTTCTTTTCTCTTCACTAATCTCTAAGATATTGTTATTATTTTAGTATAATTTATTTTTGGACATCGATATTTCTAGACATCTATCCTTATGCCAAAGAGCTTTTCGAATTTATCATATTTTGCCCGCGCTCGATAGAGGTTTTGCCTGGTGTAAGGCAAACCCTGCTGGCAGGCTATCATGTCCCTGATCTCTGCCTGAGTGAAGACCGCTTGCAGCTTCTCTCCGGCAATTGAGGATATGCTCGCTTTTTCCGTATAGATCTCCAGATCACAGTCACTCTGCCAGTTCCACTGCCTGTCATAGCACATCAGAACAAGGTGATCATTGCGGCATTTCGCAGATATCAGCCATTTCGATTCGGTGCAATGATATGCCAGGCTCTCCAGATCCTGGTCGCACCGGCTGCAGAATCCGACCATATTATGCTCTAATGAGACCGGCTCCAGAGTATTTCCTTCAAAAATTAGACCGTGGCTGGGTCTCTCAAGTCGGTTCATCTTGACTTCAGGACATCAGCCATGGCATAAATTCCTGGCTTCTTTCCGGCGACCCAATCAGCCGCCCGCACCGCGCCGCTGGCAAACGCGGTTCTGCTGTGCGCCTGATGCTTAATCTCCAGCCGTTCGCCAGATCCTGCGAAGAGCACAGTGTGGTCTCCCACAATGTCTCCGCCCCGAACGGCATGCACTCCAATCTCTTTTCCTCGCGGCATGACGCCTTCCCGTCCGTACACAACCTCTTTCTCGCCTAGAGCAGTCTTTATGGCCAGCACCGTAGCCAGGGCTGTGCCGCTGGGAGCATCCTTCTTCTGGTTGTGATGGGCTTCGATTATCTCGATATCATAGTCTTTAAGGGCCGCAGCCGCATCGGCCACCAGCTTCCAGAACACATTCACGCCCAGGGAAAAATTAGGAGTTATTACGGCAGCAACATGACCGTCAATTGCCTCTTTCATCCGGGAATGCTGCTCATCGGAAAAGCCTGTGGTTCCAACCACAAGGTCGATTCCAAGGCCTGCCGCCGTGCACACGTTATCCACCGCTGCCCTGGCAATGGTGAAGTCAATAAGCACGTCAGGCTTGCTCTCCCTCAGGACCGACTCCAGCTGGGCGGCATCTCTGACGACGATGCCACCGGGGAGGACTGCTCCCGCCCCAACAACATCCAATCCGGCAACCAGCTGCATGGCGTCCACTTTGGCCGCTTCCTGGAGGATCAGAGTACCCATGCGCCCAAGCGCACCGGTTATGGCGATACGGGTCATGCTCTCTCGCCCAGCCTCTCCAGAAGCTCTTTCAGGATCTGCTCCTTTTCCGGAGCCATCTGACCCAGAGGAAGACGCATCGGACCATTTGCGAGTCCCAGATACTTATGAGCAGTCTTGACGGGAATGGGATTGGTCTCCAGGAACATGGCACGCACCAGCGGAGCAAGCTCGTAGTGCAGCGACCTGGCCTTCTCCATGTCGCCCTTCAGGATGGCGTCAACCATTGCAACCGTCTTTCTGGGAGCCACATTGGCCACCACTGAGACGACTCCCTGTGCGCCGAGGGACATTGTTGGAAGAGTCAGATCGTCATCTCCGGAAAGGACGACAAAATCGCTTCCCCGGGTCTGCTCTATGATCTGAGATTGTTGAGAGAGGCTTCCGCTGGCCTCCTTGATGGCCACGATGTTCTTGACCTTGGCCAGCTTCGCGACAAGTTCCGGCTTGAGATCTATTCCGGTCCTCTTGGGGACATTATAGAGCACAATTGGAATATCGCACTTCTCAGCGATGGTCTTGAAATGCTCGTACATGCCCCTATCATTGGGCTTGTTATAGTAAGGGGTGATCAATAGAGCGGCGGCTGCGCCCGTTTCTGCAGCGTGGCGCGTAAGCTCCAGAGCCTCTCGGGTATTATTTGAGCCCGTGCCTGCAATGACCGGCACCTTGGAGGCCTCCACTGCGATCTCCACTACCCTTTTATGTTCCTCAAAGGTCAATGTTGCCGACTCGCCGGTAGTGCCGCAGGGAACTATGCCTGCTATGCCGGTACTGCTCAGGTACTCGATGTTCTTTCTCAGTCCCACCTCATCCAGGCTTTCATCTTTCAAAAACGGCGTGATTATTGCAGGAAACACGCCTCTAAACATCAATCTCAACCTCGCCTCGGCGAGTGCGTCTCTGCCGCATCACATTGGAAATATATCCTGCCACACGATTTCGTATGGTCTTGTTTTTGATATCGGTGTACTCTGATACTTTTAGCTTGTTCTGTTCAAAGTCAGGACTAAATGAGCTTTCGTAGGTTCTCAACAGGTCCATAGCGAAATTCTTGATATAACTAGGCTTAACACTTCCCATAATCAACACTCCAGCTAGAGCAATCCTTGATGCATCCTTGCCTCACCAATTTATATCTTCCCGTCCTCAGGGAATGTTCAATGAGTGCCAGGGGCGGGATTGCAACCGGCCCAGCCGACCGCAGCCGACGCATGGCCTACGGGCCCCACTCCCCTTCCCAGGCGCATGCTGCCCAAAAGAGCCCTTTCCGCAAACCTTTTCGCCAGTCGAGCAGCCTCGTTCATGCTGTAGCCCTGGGCGAGAAATGAGGTTAATGCTGCGGAATAGGTGCATCCTACGCCGTGGTTTTCGCCTGCAACCCGCTCTCCGGGCAGAAGGATGGCCCCCTTTTCAGTCATCAGGAGATCAATGCAGTCCAGGTGTCCGCCTTTGATGATTACCGCTTTTGCTCCCGTCTCCAGGATCCTTTTCGCTGCCAGGTCTGCTGTCTGCCTATCGCGAACCTCGATTCCGGTCAGAGCACGGGCCTCAAAGATATTGGGAGTAACAACAGAAGCCAGAGGGATGAGATTTTCTTTCAGCGCCAGGACGGCATCGGGGCGCAGCAGCCTGCCGCCCGCTTCCGCCTCAATCACCGGGTCCAGGACGAAGGGAATTTTTCTCTCTCGCAGATGGTCGGCGACGGCATTCACCACCCCGGCAGTGTGAAGCATTCCCGTCTTGGCAAAGGCGACCGGGAAATCATCAGATATCGACCGGAGCTGCTCGGCTACGATCTCGGGGTCCAGGCCAAATACCTTCTGCACTCCCAGGGTGTTCTGGGCGGTGATGGCGGTGATGGCGCAGGTGCCATGCAGGCCAAGAACGCAGAACGTCTTCAGGTCCGCCTGGATACCGGCCCCGCCGCCCGAATCGGAGCCGCCGATGGTAAGCACGACTTTTGTCATTCTGTCAGACATCGTCATTACCTTTTCGTGATCTATCTCCGTCATCAATATCTTTGGGAATCTGTACCTTTGCTTCGCATGTGCCTTTTTCCCTCAATTCATTTCAGGAGGGCTTCATCAGGACTTTATCTTCTTCTCTGCGGCCTCAATCAATTCCCTGGGAAGCTTATGCTCCTCTGCAATCTTCAGGGCCTTGCGGTACAGTCCGGCCTTCATATGCTGATCATAGGATTTAATGGCCGCTTGCAGGCGCATCTCTTCCGGAAGCTCAAACTCCTTGGCGATCTCGGATGCGTTCTTGACCAGGCCGAAACTCATGCTCTTGTTGAAAGCCTGAACGGCAGCCTGCCGCACAAGATCCTGAGGAAGGCCCATCTCACGAGCGTAATCGGCAGCCGCGCGATAGAATTCGCTATCGATCTTTCTGAAAAAAGAGCGCTCTGCCGCATCAAGGCGGAGGGCCTCAGGAAGGTCGTATTTCTTGGCCAAGTCGGCGGCCAGGGAATATTCGCCTTTCTTCATATTCAGGTCGTAGGCCAGGCGCACTGCCCCCAGCAGCATATCATTGGGCAGGCCGAAATCGGATTTGATCTTGGCTGCCTCCTGGTAGGCACCCAGGTTCATCTTTGCGGCGAAAAGCCTCGCCGCTTCCGCCAGATTACTATCAGCCATAGAGATTACTATCAGTGCCTGAAGAATAAGAATCTATCAGTCCACATCTCTCTCCCGGAGATTGGTTACAAAGGCATACTGGCTGGTGGTGGGTAGCTTTCGTCTCAGCTCCCGCACTTCGGGAAGATAGATTATCATTTGCCTCTCACGGGGCCTATCCTTTCCCAGGATCTTGGCCACCGCCTCCACCTCGACTTCGCCCTGCACCCGGGCGGCTCCATTGCCGAAGTCCGGAGACATCTCAATCAGCAGCGGCAGCCTCAGTCGGCTCCAGAGAAAGCGGGGAATGCTCTGGGAGAGCAGCTCCAGCTCGGATTTTTCCATGATGAAAAACGAATTGTCCTTTCCTTTGACTCCGGGCTTGTCCATGGCCATTAGCTGCATCAGGTCCAGCCTCCTGCTGGGCAGGTGCTGGTTCATGGTCTGAATGGTCTTGATGAGGATGTTCTTGTTCATGGGCTGTCTGTCGCTCGAGAATGCCATCGGCTATTTCTGGGGCGCTTCTGCGACTTAAAGGTAACTGAAACGGATGTGGAGAAATAAGGGAGAAAAGGCAGGCGGCTGTGGGCACGCGCGTGGGCGCGGGTGGGAAAGAGAATGATTTGAAATGCTTAACCGTATTTGGATATTCTATATTTATAAACATTATAATATTAAGAATGGGACTGTTTTTGCATTCAAAACTGATGCATCGATGACTAATGCAGCTACCACTGGCCCGCTGGGATGCCAGGTGGACCAAAAGGTTTTGCCGTCAATCGACGGCGATCATCACATGACTGGCCTTTATTACTGCATAGACCTCTTTTCCTTCCTTCAAATCAAGATCCTGCGCTGAAGACCTGGTAATAATTGAGACCACTTCTTCGCCGCCGGGTAGCCGGACGGTGACTTCCGAATTTACTGGGCCATTTACTATGCGCTGGACCTTTCCTTTGAGAATATTTCTTGCACTGATCTTCATCATTCACACCTCTTGGTTGTCCGAGTAATGTGGTACTTTATGCATAATTCGCTATTATACTTTGCGCACCTCAGAATCGTTTTTATTAACCCGAATGTTTCGGGACTGCGCATTGCCCGAAGAAAGAACGATAGAGCTAAATAAATTGCACCCTATCGGATAATCAGGTGATTTTAATGGCAAAGATGCCAGCAGAAGTTCGAGAGACCCTGGAGAAGCAGAAGCCTATACCGATAGCCACAGCAAGCAAGTCAGGCGTGCCCAATGTGGTCTTTGTGGGGCTGATGAAGATCATAGACGATGAAACGATTATGCTCGCGGACAACTTCTTCTACAAGACCGCCCAGAACCTGGCCGAGAACCCAAAAATATCCATCCTCTGCTATAGCGGAGACACCAAGAAGTCCTTCCAGATCAAGGGCAACGTCACTGTTACCAAGGAAGGGCCGGACTTTGATGCCATGAGGGCCTGGGTGCACGGCATCAACAACAAGCTGCCCGCCAAAAGCTGCGCCATTGTCAAGATTACCGAGATCTACAACGCCATGTGGGGACCGGCAGCGGGAAAGCAGGTGGCTTAATCACGATCATATCAGCCTAGAAGACTATTTTTTTGTTTATATTAACCTGCTACAGGATTATAAATATTCTCGCAGCCAATCGAGCAAGGATGTGAACGGAATTGTCAACCACAGCAATAGAGGAAAAACAAAAAGAAAGTGACCGCCTTGCCCGGCTCACCATTCAGACCCTCGCCATCCTGGGTGGACTGGTCGGGCTGCTCATCGCCGTTTTCGATATCATAGCTTCGATAATAGGGGGCTCATCATCGCACATTCCCAGCGGCTGGAGCGATCTCATCCAGATAGGAGGAGTTGCCTTCCTGTTGCTCAGCCTGGCAGGCATCGCCGGGGCATTTCTCTACAGCCGAAACCAGAAAAAAGCCGCCTGGCTCCTTCTAGGCTGCGGACTTCTGGGCTTTGCCGCCGGGTATATTGCCTGGATTGGCTTCCTCGGCCTTCTGGGATGGATCATGTGGACTGCACCGGGCGTTCTTCTCACCGCAGCCGGGCTGCTCGCCCTGATCACCCCCGCACGTCTGAGGTCCATTCTCGGTCAGGCCGGGACGGAGGAGAGCAGCGCGAAGAGAAAACCTGTTGACCAGGCGATGTTTTTAGGGGTTGCCCTTGCTGGATTAGGCCTGCTGACGGTGATCCTTCTCTTTGCCGGTTTTCTGGTCTACGCAGTCGAGGATTCCCTCAAAGGAGACGCGGGCCGCGATC
>JAQVZT010000147.1 GCA_028708055.1 Methanothrix sp. | reverse complement strand
TTACAGCCCCCGAAACGCAGGCCAAAGGGCCTGCGCTTCTGGAACTGCTCCTCCCTCCTGTGATGTAGTTGTTGTTGGGTTATAATCGTTTATCCCGAGGCCATAGCATTATGGCATCGCATCCAGGCGCAGGTGTAGCTGCACCCGTCCGAACCCTTCCTTCATCTTCCAATGATATAAAGCTTCTTCTCGATTTTCCTCCTATTCCCAGAAATGCCGCCAATCCGGCGTCCTCCCGCCAGCCGATAAGCGGCCAAGCTTCCCGGAAACCCGATTCCTGCGCGAAAGAGCTTGCAGCAAAGCGAGATGAATCACCAAAAGCGAGAAGAATCGCAAAAAGAGACCCTGCTGAATCAATATGCAAAAAATTTTCAAGGAGGTTCGGCTGAACTAATTTATTCGCGGAATGCTGTTAACCGCCTCCGGATTGGATAGTGCTGACACGTCTCCGGTCTCCTTGCCCAGGGCCTTGGCCTTGATGACCCGGCGCATGATCTTGCCGGACCTGGTCTTGGGAACATCCTTGACGAAGTAGACCTTGTCTGGGTATGCGACCGGGCCCAGAACCTTGCGCACGTGAGTGGAGATCTCCTTCTTCAGGGACTCTTCCTCTGCCACTCCTTCTTTGAGAATGATGAAAGCCACGATCTTCTCGCCCTTGACCTCATCCGGCTCACCGATGACTGCTGCCTCGGCAACCTTGGGATGGGATACGGCTGCGGACTCGACCTCAGCGTTGGAGATCCTGTGTCCGGCTACCTTCAGCACATCATCGATTCTGCCCTGGATCCACCAGTAGCCGTCCTTGTCTCGGGTGGCCTTGTCTCCAGCCAGATATGTGCCGGGCTTGACCTGCCAGTACATGTCCCAGTACTCCTTCTTGTACCTGACCTCATCTCTGAAGAAGGCACGGAGCATGGATGGCCAGGGAGCAGTCTGGACGATATTTCCGCCAAAGCCCAGTGGCACGGAGTTGGCATCCTCATCATAAATATCGGTGTTCATGCCGGGCAGGGGGAAGCAGACGGAACCTGGCTTCTCAGGTGTCATGGCCAGAGGAGCAACTACGTGGCATCCGGTCTCAGTCTGCCACCAGGTATCCATAATCGGCGCCTGGTCTGAGCCAATGTTCTTTCTGAACCAGATGTAGGCTTCCGGATTCAGCGGTTCGCCCACAGATGCCAGAATCCTGATGGTGGACAGATCGTACTTCTTGACAAATTCCTCACCGCTCTTCATGAACATCCTGACGGCAGTGGGTGCGCTGTAGAATACAGAGACACCGTACTGCTCAATGATGGACCACCAGCGGCCCAGATCCGGGAAATCCGGAGAGCCTTCGTAGAGAATGCTGGATGCGCCCAGGATAAGCGGGCCGTAGATCACGTAGCTGTGGCCTGTGATCCAGCCGGCATCGGCTGTGCACCAGTAAACATCATCATCGTGGACATCCAGAACCCAGGAGGTTGTCTGGGCTGCGCCGACTGCATATCCTCCGTGAGCATGCTCGATACCTTTTGGCTTGCCAGTTGTACCGGAGGTGTAGAGAATGAATAGCCGGTCCTCGGGATCAAGCTGGACGGTCTCGCACTTGCCTGACTGTCCGGCTACGAACTCATCATAATAGACATCGCGTCCGGCGGTCATGGGCACAGAGACACCGGTTCTCCTTACCACTACTACTTTCTTGACGGATGGCGCGTTCTTCAGGGCCTCATCCACATTGGGCTTGAGTGGCAGGGGCTTTCCGCGTCTGTAGAAACCGTCAGCGGTGACGACGACCTTGGCCTCGGCGTCGTTAACCCTGCTTGCCAGGCCCCCGGAGGAAAATCCAGAGAATACGAGAGTATGAATGGCTCCGATCTTGGCGCAGGCCAGCATGGTGATGGGCTGCTCTGGAATCATGGGCAGGTAGGTGACTACTCTGTCTCCCTTCACGACACCCATGCCCTTCAGGGCGTTGGCCAGCTTGTTGACCTCTCTGTAGAGCTGATAATATGTGATGGCCTTGGTATCGCCCAGAGGCTCGCCAACGAAGTAGTAAGCTACCTTGTTCCGCTTTGCGGAGCTCGCATGTCTATCTACTGCATTGTAGGCCACGTTGACCTTGCCGTCTAGAAACCACTTGTAATGGGGCTTTTCCGAGTCATCGAGAATCTTGGTGTAGGGCTTGAACCAATCGACGTAGGTCTTTGCCATCTCATCCCAGAAGTCTATGTAATTGGTGGAACACCACTTGCGCATTTCCGTCTCGGTCCTGAAGCCCTTCTTTACCATCCAGCGGTAAGAATTGGAGTGCTCAACGATCCATTGCGGCGTATTGAAAATCCTGGTCTCTTCCTGGAGAACAGCCGTCTTTGCAGTATCGGATGTCATAACATATCATATCATATTATGGTATATCAAGATTTCGCTTCATATTTCATGATAATTATTGATTGGCCGCGAACACTTTATTAATGAATATAATCATATTTCACCGCGCATGAAGCAATTATCTGTGCTTGTAGACGATGATGTTTTGGAGGCAATTGAGAATCGTATCCTGGCATCCGGTCGCAGCAAGAGCGATGTCGTCAGGGATCTTCTGGTCATTGGCCTGAAAAAACCGCCTTCTTCAGCATACAAAGATCTTGTGATGGATGCCATTGCAGAGCATGAAAAAAAATTTCATTCCAACGAGGCTGACAAGAAGCCCAGAGACTGAAAACTCCTCTGTTTTCATCGCCAGAATAGCACGTGAACAGGCAAAGTGCGTGAATGGGCAAAAATACCGATAAAAAATTATAATTAAAACGCAAAGAAACAGGCCTGCCTCTCTGGGCGGCGAATCATGCCGCCAGAGACGTGGCCTGCACTCTTGCGTCTATTCCGCATTATTTATTGATGCATTGCTGCTACATTACTGCCACATTACTTCTTCTGCAGCCAGGGCATCATGGAGCGCAGCTCTGCGCCAACCTTCTCAATTGGATGCTCGGATTCAATCTTCTCCAGAGATTTCTTGACCGGCAGACCGGCCTGGCTCTCCAGGATCCATTCGCGGGCAAACTCGCCTGACTGAATCTCCGACAGGATCTCCTGCATCTCTTCTCTGGACTGCTCATTGATGATTCTCTGGCCACGGGTCATGCCTCCATACTCTGCGGTGTTGGAGACATTGTTCCACATGCGCATGAATCCGCCCTCGTAGATCAGGTCCACAATCAGCTTCAGCTCATGGCAGGCCTCGAAGTAGGCGATCTCCGGCTGGTATCCGGCATCCACAAGCGTCTCAAATGCAGCCTTGATCATCTCGGTAACTCCGCCGCACAGATCCACCTGCTCACCGAACAGATCGGTCTCCGTCTCCTCGGTAAAGGTAGTCTCAATGACGCCCGCCCTTGTGCCGCCGATGCCCTTGGCATAGGCCAGGGCTCTCTTCAGGGCCGCGCCGCTTGCATCCTGCTCAACCGCCACGAGGCATGGAACGCCCTTGCCTTCCTGGTAGGTGCGGCGCACCAGGTCGCCCGGACCCTTTGGGGCCACCATGACCACATCAACGTTCTCAGGCGGGACGATCTGGAAGTAGCGAATGTTAAAGCCATGCGAAAATCCGAGGATCTTGCCTTCTTCAAGGTACGGAGCGATCTGCTCCCGGTAGATCTTTCCCTGGTACTCATCCGGCAGAAGGATCTGAATGTAGTCCGCCTTCTTGGCAGCATCGGAGACGGACATGGCCTTCACTCCGTCCTCCTCCGCCCTCTTCCAGGCCCTGGAACCGGGAATGTCGGCTGCTATGACATCCAGCCCGGAATCCTTGAGGTTCTCACCCTGGGCATGACCCTGGTTTCCCCATCCCACTATGGCGATGGTCTTGTCCTTCAGCACCCTTAAATCTGCATCTTTTTCATGGTATATCTTCACCAAGTTACATTCCTCCATTTCTCTATTCTAAAAGTGATAATAATCGCGAAAATAATAGGCTGACGATCTGCGCGGCGCTTCTCACCGGCTGCAGCCTCCAGCCTTCAGTCCGCTAGAGCCCGATAAAGGCCGAATTCATGCCTTGATTACTCTCGCTCCCCTCACCATTGAAACTTTGCCGGTGCGAGCTATCTCTTTTATGCCGAACTGACGGAGAAGTTGAACAATGGCATCGATCTTCTCCTCGTCTCCGGTGACTTCTATGATCATGGACCGGTGCGAGACATCGATGATCTTGGCCCGGAAGATATTCACAATCTGCATGATCTCGCTGCGGCTTTCCTTGTCCGCGTTTACCTTGATCACTGCCAGCTCCCTCTCCACCGATTCGCCTGCATCAAGCTCGCTCACCCGGATGACATTGATGAGCTTGGAGAGCTGTTTGATTACCTGCTCTAAGATGTCTCTATCGCCGTTCACGGTGATGGTCATCCGCGAGTAATCCGGGTTGTCCGTGGCACCTACTGAGAGGCTGTCAATGTTAAAGGACCTGCGGCTGAACAGGCCGGCGATGCGCGTCAGCACTCCTGATTTGTTCTCCACTATCACGGCAATGGTGTGCTTCATCTAGAATCCCTCCTGGCCGAGGATCTCCTTTCTGCCCTGTGCATAGATCTTCTCCAAATGGCAGTACTGGTCGGCATCACACCACTCCAGCTCCAGTATTTCACTGAGGGTAGCCCCAGCCGGAACCATCGGCGAGACCTTCTCTGCGGGACTGACGATGAAGTCCATTATTACCGGCCTGTCCACAGCCATTGCGGCTCGAATAACAGGCTCAACCTCTGAGGGCTTGGTGGCTCTCAGGCCCACGGCCCCGTAGGCCTCGGCCAGCTTTACAAAATCAGGGCTCGTTCTGCCCAGAATGGTTGCAGAGTACCTCTTTTCAAAGAACAGCTCCTGCCACTGCCGGACCATCCCCAGACAGCCGTTGTTGAGCACTGCCACCTTCACCGGTATCTCATTTACGACGGCCGTCGCCAGCTCCTGGCTGTTCATGAGGAAGCTTCCGTCTCCTGCCACATCGATGACATCGCATTCAGGTCGCCCGATCTTGGCCCCGATGGCAGCGGGAAATCCGTATCCCATGGTGCCCAGTCCCCCGGATGATATGAACTTCTGAGGGTCTTTGTGCACAAAGAACTGCGCTGCCCACATCTGGTTCTGGCCGACCTCAGTGGTGATGATGGCGTCAGGCGCAATCTCGCAGAGCTTCTCAATTACGTACTGCGGCTTGATGATATTCATATCCGGAATGTAGCGCAGAGGATAATCCTTCTTCCAGCCGTCCGTCTTCTCATTCCAGTCGTTAAGCCCCTTTGCCTTGACCTCTTTCAGCAGTCCCTGCAGGGCATTTTTCGCGTCCCCAACCACAGGGATATCCACCCTCACATTCTTGCTCACCTCAGCCGGGTCCACATCGATATGAACTATCTTGGCCCGGGGAGCAAAGCTTGCGATCTTTCCGGTCACTCGATCATCAAACCGGGCACCGATCGCCAAGATGAGGTCAGATTCCTGAATGGCGTAGTTGGCATACTTTGTGCCATGCATTCCCAGCATGCCCAGGGAGAGAGGGTGATCCTCGGGGAAACAGCCCACTCCCATCAGAGTAGTGGTAACCGGGGCGCTGATCTTGACTGCCAGATCAAACAGCTCACGCTCTGCGTGGGCATACTTCACTCCCCCGCCCACGTAGATCACTGGCCTTTCCGCTTCCATCAGCGCTTTGGCTGCTTTCTTGATCTGCATCTCATGCGCCTTAAAGGATGGGCGGTAGCCGGACAGCTCCACCTCCGGCCAGGTGAACTCCACCTCGTCAACCGTCACATCTCTGGGCAGATCGATCAGCACCGGTCCTGGCCGTCCGGTGCGGGCTATGAAGAACGCCTCCCGGAAGACGCGGGTGATGTCCTTCGCGCTTCGCAGGAGGTAATTGTGCTTGGTAATGGGCAGAGTTATTCCAGTGATGTCTGCTTCCTGAAAAGCGTCCTTTCCGATAAGCCAGGTGTTCACCTGGCCGGTGATGGCTACCATCGGCACTGAGTCCATGTAGGCATTGGCAATGCCGGTTACCAGGTTGGTAGCGCCGGGCCCGGAGGTGGCAATGCACACCCCCACCTTTCCCGTGGCTCTGGCATATCCGTCCGCCATATGTGCCGCTCCCTGCTCATGGCGCACCAGAATATGGCGAATATCAGACTGGTAGATGGCGTCGTAAAGAGGCAGCAATACTCCGCCGGGAAGCCCGAATACTACATCTACTCCCTCTCTCTTCAAGCTCTCCAGTACTGCCTGAGCACCCGTCATCTTTTGAGACATTTAGCTTTGTCCTCCTCTTCCAGCCGCATCAGCCGGTTGATGCCATTGAGCACCGACTCGACCGATGCCATGATTATATCAGTTCCAGCTCCGCGAGCTGTTACCTTCCTGTCTGCCATTGCCATCGTCACCCATACTTCAACAAGTGCATTTGTTCCGCCGGTTATGGCGTCTACATGATACTCATCCAGCCGCACATCCGCCACATCTGACAT
>JAQVZT010000146.1 GCA_028708055.1 Methanothrix sp. | reverse complement strand
AATGCCTAAGTTGCCAATCCTGCCATCTGAGAAGATCGCAGGAGAACTATCGCAAGGTCTTGATTTCTGTCTTGACTCGAATTGTGCCATGTGCATATTTCCAATTCCGAAAAGATGCCGGTACTACACAGCAACCTCAACGCTCCTCGCTAGTGTCGTAGGCTCTGGGATCGGTATCCTGTCCTCCTTCAACCCTTCCAGATGAAACTCTATCGCCTCTTTCATTAGCTCAACCGTCTCCTCTTCGGTTTCGGCTGCAGAAACCACACCAGGGAGATCAGGGCAGTATGCAGAGTAATTCCCTTCGCCCTTTTCAATGATTATCGTGTACTTTGTCATTCTAAATCTCCTCTATGCCTGCCTGCTTTAAGATACTTTTCAGGGTCTTGGGATGCAAGTCCATATCGAGCTTGCCTGCAATAGTTACCCGACCTTGTTTGAACGGGTGCTTGAACTGTCTGTGACTGCCCTTGATGCTAACAAGTCGCCATCCATCGGCCTCGATCAGCCTGATTGCATCTCTAACTCTCATGCATCCCACCGGAATATATAATCCAGCCGGCCTTGCTAAGGTCTCGACTGCGTTCGTCCCAGAGATATTTGGCAGCCTGGATATCAGATGACTACTTCCATCATTTGCTTGCCGCCAGTTGCCTCAATCCTTTCTTCCATTACTTCCAGGCAGCCTTCGATAGCCTCTTTGATATTGTCAAGAGCTTCTTGCTTATTCTTTCCTTGGGAAATGCAGCCAGGAATGGACGGACATTGCACAACAAGCCACCCATCTTCCCCCTCGCTGATCAGAGCCTTCAGCTTCATCTATGATCCTCAATCAATTGTTGATTCACAACATATTAAGCCTTCTGCATTTCGCACACTAGCGTCCTGTAGAATGTGCGAGCAAAGTTCGTGACCAAGTCGGTGGTGATGGATGCAGCCCAGCCCACGGCCAGGGGCCATATGATAGGTGCTGCCGAGATGCTCTCCGGTCTCTTTTATGGATTAATTAATGGTTGGCTCTTTTCCCATAGGCTTGCTTCCTCGGTATAGTTTTACTGGCAGTTCAGGATAACTAGATAAGGCATGCGACTGGAAAAAGTTAATAGCCGAAGTGAGAAAAGACCCTCGGAGGTTGCTATGCGAAATCCTCCCGGAAAAAGAAAGCTCTCCGAGATCCTGGACGATATCGGCAGAGATGACGAGCTGGCGGACAGAATCGAGGCCGCTTCGGAAGAGATGCGAGAGGCCAAGCTGCGCAATGCTGATGTGTAATGGTAGTAATTGATGAAAACGCCTGCGAGATATTCGGAGAGCTTTCTGCCGAACCGAGAAGGCGAGAAGAGGCAATCGCTGACAGCCATTTCCAGCGCGTTCCTGGACTGAAGGCCCTATCACTATGAGTTTTGCTCGGGATATGCCATGACCATTGAAGACCACCCCAAGAAGGATTCCTTCCGTCTCATCTTATTGGTTGTCTGTGCGTCAATCTTCATGGCCAATCTGGACACAACGATAGTCAACATCTCCCTGCCCACAATCTCCCGGTACTTCGATGTGGGTACAGGAGAAATATCCTGGATATCCCTCTCCTATTTTCTTGCCGTAACCAGCCTTCTTCTGGCCTTCGGAAGGCTGGGAGACCTCCTGGGATTTCGAAAGCTCTTTCTGAGTGGGATTTCTATCTTTGCAGTCAGCTCATTTCTCTGTGCCCTGGCACCAGGAATCAGTGAAATGGTCCTATTTCGAATTCTTCAAGGGATCGGCGGAGGCATAATGGTTGCATTGGGCCCGGCCATAATCTCAGCATTTCTTCCCCAGGCAATAAGAGGCAAGGCGCTGGGATATGTAATGGCCTCAGCGGCCATCGGCATTGCGATTGGACCGGTAATTGGCGGTTTTCTCACGGCCTATATTGGATGGCGCTGGATATTTTTGGTGAATGTTCCTCTGGGAATTGCGGCAACACTCATAGGCTATAAGGCATTGCCAGGGGATCAGCCCACCGCCAGGGGCAACTTTGATCTCCTGGGAGCAGCCCTTATCTTCTCATCTCTTGCCATGATCATCTATGGCTTGAACCAGGGTAAGGAGCTTGGTTGGGGATCATCTGCAATCTTGGGATCTTTCTCATTAGGCGTTCTTTGCGCCGTTGGATTCATCATAAGAGAAAAACGGTATTCTGAACCGCTGGTTGACCTGAATCTTTTCAACAATCTCAACTTCGTCCTGCCTAATCTGGGAGCTCTCTTAATGCTGCTGGCCTTTGCAGGGGCACTATTCGCTCTGCCTTTTTATATGGAACTGGGACTGGGATTTTCCACAGCCGTCGCAAGCCTATTCCTGACCATCACATCATTGGCAGCTGCCGTATCAGCCCCCATCGGCGGGGCCATATTTGACCGCAGGGGCCCAAGACTTGCCTGCCTGACCGCCTCCGCCAGCACACTCCTGGCCTTCCTGCTGTTCTTCCTGCTGGATGCAGGCGGACTGCAGAAGATTGTCCTTGCATTTGCCCTTGCACTCATGGGAATAGGTTACGGCATGTATGCTCCGCCCGCTCTCAGCACCGTTGTAAGTCAGTGTCCTAATAAGAGAGGGCTGGCTTCAAGCATAATGATGACCTCCAGGGACATGGGAGTCATAGCAGGAATTGCACTCTTCGAGACGATTTTCAGCGCTGCGACTCAGGGCCCGGCCTCTATTCATCAGACATCTGCCCAGACAATCGCCCTGGGCTTTCACCACGCCGTCGCACTCGGAATTGCAGCCACTCTAATGGCACTGATCATTTCCTCAATGATCAAGGATAAGGCATCAGGTAGCGTTTCAGCTTCCCTCGAACCGAACGATGCGGACCAATGCAGGCGTACCTAGAGATATTTATATTGCCTCTCAGGAGATGCGCAGGTCGAAGATGCGTGAGCATGAGGCAGCGCAGGATTAAATACATCCGAGGATCTGTATTACTAAGATGAGAACGCTTCGTTATAAAATTTGGATCAGGCCGGAGACGGACGGAACATACACAGTGATCGTCCCATCCCTTCCCGGATGCTTGACCTTTGGAGATACCGTCGAGGAGGCCTTGGAGATGGCAAAAGAGGCCATCGATGTGTATATAGAAAGCCTCATCGCCAGAGGCAAAGAGATTCCAGTGGAAGAAGATCAAATCGAGGCAACTGTCACGGTTGAAGCGAATGCCTAAATTGCCAATTCTGTCGCCCGAAAAGCTTGCCAGGGTACTTGAAAAGAAGGGCTTCGTCTTGGACCGGATTAAGGGAAGCCATCATGCCTATTGTCATCCGGATCTCGATGTCACGGTTACAATTCCTTTCCACAAAAGAGAGGTAGGCAAGGGCTTGCTTATTGAAATCATGAAACAGGCCGACATAACCCGAGAGGAATTATCGGAGCTGTTATAATAGCAGCAAGTCCCGACTGAATCGGGACCGCAAAATCGAATATATCGAGCCGCGCTAGCTCAACACCTTTGCGCTCTCGATCTTCACCTCTTTTGCCGGCCGGTCGCCCGCTCCCGTCCTAACCTTGCCGATGGCGTCCACCACATCCATGCCCTCGATCACCTTTCCGAAAGCCGGATGCCTGGTGTCCAGGAAATTGTTGTCCACCAGGTTGATGAAGAACTGGCTGCCGCCAGTGTTCGGCCCGGCATTGGCCATGCTGATGGTCCCCCGGTCGTTTCTGTTCTTGCGGCTGATCTCATCCTTGATAGCATAGCCCGGCCCTCCGCGGCCCGTGCCGGTAGGATCTCCGCCCTGAATCATGAAGCCGTCTATGACCCGGTGGAAGATCACTCCGTCATAGAATCCTTTTTCCACCAGCTTCTGGAAGTTTCCCGATGTGATGGGAGTCTCCGTATAAAGCTGCAATGTGATGTCGCCCATATTGGTCTTGAGCTGTACCTTAACGCCTTCTGCGCTTGATGTGCCTTCTGCCATTTCTATCAGTCCCATTTGCTTATCAGCTTATTGAATTAGTCCACTTGCGAATCTGTCCATTTTCTAATAGTAATAAAATGAAAATGAAATATTTAGGAGACCATCTTGGCCTCGATTATCTTGACCTCTTGAAGCGGCCTATCGCTGGCATCGGTCTGTACCTTGCCGATGGCGTCTACCACATCGATGCCGGAGATAACCTTTCCAAAGGCCGGATGCTTGCCGTCCAGGAAGCTGTTGTCCACCAGGTTGATAAAGAACTGGCTGCCGCCCGTGTTCGGCCCGGCGTTGGCCATGCTGATGGTCCCCCGGTCGTTGCGATTGTGATCGGTAAACTCATCCTTGATGGTGTAGCCCGGCCCGCCCATGCCAGTACCGGTGGGATCTCCGCCCTGAATCATGAAACCGTTTATGACCCGGTGGAACATCACTCCATTGTAAAAGCCCTTTTCCACCAGGCTCTTGAAATTTCCTGTGGTAACCGGCATGTCGTCGTAAAGCTGGATGGTGATATCGCCCATGCTGGTCTTCAAGAGAACTTTGTTTGCCTTTTCTTCAGTAGGAGCCATGCATCCCGACAGAATTAGCACCAGGATGATGAGGGGTAAAAGGAAAATGGTCTTCATCAGACGAACCGGTTGTAACCGCAAATAATTAAAACCTTTCTCACTTCTTCGCGCTCACGTCTTCATCGCCCGGCTCTCATCGATCACAATGTAGTCCTTGATGGCCACCACTGAGGCAAAAGGAATGAGCACAAACCTTCCATCCTCACGATACTTGGAGCGGTTCAGCTCTCGGGCAGGCTTGATCAGCATGTCCACAAGCTTTCCCGTCTGCACCTCAAAGACCATATCATCGAGATGGCCCAACACCATGCCATCGATGTTTACAACCTCTTTTCCAGCTATGCTTGCCGAGAACACCTTTCCCATTCCCTTCACCTGATGATCCTAAACACGTCCCATTTGCAGCAGGGAACTTTTCTGACTATCCTTGCATACAGGCAGCATTACCTGTAGCCAATGAGCGAAGCCGGCTCAACCTTGATCCCGCCCTTGAACCTCTCGCTGATCCTCTCGTAGTAGCTGATCTGGCTCTCCTCCACGCTGGGCCTGACCTTCTTTAAAGATTCCCGGAACTGGTTCATCTCCACCCGGGCCATATTCTCTCGCAGAGCCAGCATGGCCGCCTCGCGGCAGAGCGAATCGAGATCCGAGCCCACATAACCTTCCGTGAGCTCCGCCAGCTCCTCCAGATTCACATCCTCGCCCTTGGGCATATTCTCAGTCTTGATCTTGAGAATCTCGTACCGCCCCAGCTTGTCGGGCGGCCCCACCATCAGCATGCGGTCAAACCTTCCCGACCGCAGAAGAGCCGGGTCGAGGATATCAGGACGGTTGGTGGCTGCGATTACTACCACATCCTTGAGCGTCTCCAGGCCGTCCATCTCTGCCAGGAGCTGGTTTACCACCCGCTCCATGACGTGGCTGCCCTCGTCCGTTCCCCTCATGGGTGCGATGGAGTCCAGCTCATCGAAGAAAATGATAGTAGGCGATACCTGCCTCGCTTTTCTGAAGATCTCCCGGATGGCCTTCTCAGACTCGCCCACCCACTTGGAGAGCATTTGCGGCCCCCGTACGCTGATGAAGTTGGCCGCGGTCTCATTGGCCACCGCCTGGGCAATCATCGTCTTTCCTGTGCCTGGCGGACCATAGAGCAGAATTCCCTTGGGAGGCCGTATCCCCATCAGCCGGAACTTTTCCGGCTGCTTGAGCGGCCATTCGATGGCTTCGATCAGCTCCTGCTTGAGCGATCCCAGGCCGCCCAGGTCGCTCCAGTGAACCCTTGGCACCTCTACCAGGACTTCCCGCATGCTGGAGGGCTCAATCTCCTTAAGAGCCTCCTCAAAGTCACCGCCCATGACCCTTATCTTGTCCATGATCTCGGCAGGAATCTCATCCTCGGTAGTCAGGTCCGGCAGGTATCGGCGCAGGGCCCTCATGGCCGCCTCCTTGCAGAGCGCGTTTATGTCCGCGCCCACAAAGCCATGCATTCTGTCCGCCAGGCTCTCCAGGTTTACATCCTCAGAAATAGGCATGCCCCGCATGTGGATCTGAAGGATTTCTATGCGTCCGGACCTGTCAGGAACTCCTATCTCGATCTCCCGGTCAAACCTTCCCGGCCGGCGCAGAGCCGGATCGATGGCCTCTTCCCGGTTGGTGGCTCCGATCACCACCACCTGACCGCGTTCCTTAAGGCCGTCCATCATGGCCAGAAGCTGGGCCACCACCCGCCTCTCAACCTCGCCTGTGACCTCGCTGCGTTTGGGGGCGATGGAGTCGATCTCATCGATGAAGATGATAGAGGGGGCCGCCTTCTGGGCGTCATCAAATATCTCGCGCAGCCGCTGTTCGCTCTCGCCATAGTACTTGGACATGATCTCCGGCCCGGCTATGGAGAAGAAATTGGCACCGCACTCATTGGCCACCGCCTTGGCGATGAGAGTCTTTCCCGTGCCCGGAGGCCCGTAGAGCAGAACGCCTTTGGGCG
>JAQVZT010000145.1:3659-6535 GCA_028708055.1 Methanothrix sp. | reverse complement strand
AAATCACTTACTTCTGAAATAAAGCTGGCTAATTTCTATGAGGCAGTTGCAAAAGCCTCCAATTTGCCAGAAAAGTCTACAGTCTGGATAGCCGATGTGCTCAAGGGTGAGCTGAACTATCGAGACCTCTCCATTGAGAGCTTCCGAGTGGAGGACATGGTAGAGATTGTGCAAATGCTGGTCAAGGTCGAGATCACTGAGGACGGAGCAGTGCAGATCATCCGCGCTCTGCTGGACAGGAAGGGGAAAGATCCAAAGGAGATCGTCAAATCTCTGGGCCTGGGCAAGGCAGAGGACAGCGCCGTGCAAAAAGCGGTGCTTGAAGCCATAAAGGAGAACGCCGCCGCCGTGGCTGACTACCGGGCAGGAAGCGAGAGGGCTCTGAACTTCATCGTAGGAGCAGTGATGAAGAAGACGCGCGGCAAGGCCGATGCCGGCGAGGTTCACAGACAGGTTATGGAAGAGGTCGAGAAGGTCTAAAGAAGCCTTTTTGAAAAGAGCTTGCGGCCCATACCCGCGGGCCGCATAGCCAAAACGCGCACGAAACCAAAAGCCTGCCTGCTCTCGGCTCTTAAGCGGTCTCGGTGATCTTCAGGCTGTCCAGAAGGCTCCTGGCAATGGCATCATCCCATTCCGAGATCCAGGGGCCGACCACTCGAACCATTGTCTTGCCGACGTAGACCGGGCCGCATTCGCATTTCTCGCTGTCCAGCCAGTAGACATACTCGAAGCTGGTCTCGTTCTCGATCTGTAACAGGCTCTCATCGTAAATGGGCAGTCCAAAGCCGATTACCCCATCCTTTCCGTCGATGGCGCCTATCTCAACGGATGCTTCAGGGTCATCTGTGAGTCTGCTCGCCAGCACTTCTTTCAGGGAATTGAGGGTGGCGTCTTCCGCCTCATTGGCCTTCGATATGTAGATTCCCACAGTGCTCTTGCCGGCAAAGTCGATCATCAACGTGTAGCCTGTGCTTTCATTGGTCTCGGCCGGGCCGAGGGCTTCGACGGTATGATTTTCTGTGGTATTGAGATCAAATGATACCTCGAATGGTCCTGCGGATATCTTCTCTGTAGCAGCAGAAGCTACAGATGCTGCGGCCAGGAAGAATATTATTCCTAAAACTACGGTTATCTTCATGACTACACCTCAAATTTAGTCCAGTTTGATTTATCACCTTATAATTCTTTGGTTCTTGATTTATGTATTGACTATCGCAACGAGATGAAGAACGACAAACGAAGGCAAGATAATTTCAATATGATTGGAATCAATACACAAAACTATATACCTTAGATCATCGAATACAATGTTGATCTAATAAAACATTCGACTGTTAATAATCTCATCACATAAGCCAATCTGGGAATCACGGCAGTTGGACAACGATGGCTAAAAAGCTGACTGAAAAGCAGAAAATATCTAAATTCGGCAACCTCCAATCGCATAAAGAGAGGCTTACCATCGCGTCAATGAAGGCGCCGCTGGGAGAATCAGTGTCACCACGGGAGGACTCTGGCCCTATTCAGGAGGCACAGCCTGATAATGGCTTTGCCATCGTAGGCATCGGTGCCTCCGCCGGTGGGCTGGCTGCATTTGAAGCCTTCTTTTCCGGCATGCATGCAGATATAAATCCCGGCATGGCCTTTGTCCTGGTGCAGCATCTGGCTCCGGATCATGAGAGCATCCTCGCCGACCTGATCCGGCGCTACACTCGCATGCAGGTCTTCGAGGTCGAGGACGGTATGGTAGTTCAGCCAAACTGCGCCTACATCATCCCGCCAAACCGCGACATGGCCTTCTTTAACGGCACCCTACAACTGATGGAACCGGCTAGGCCGCGCGGCCAGCGCCTGCCCATTGACTTCTTCTTCCGGTCCCTGGCCCAGGACCAGCACGAAAGGGCCATTGGCATTGTGCTTTCGGGCACAGGTAGCGATGGAACCCAGGGTGTCCGAGCAATTAAAGGTGAAGGGGGCATGATCATAGCCCAAAAACCTGAATCCACCGAGTACGACGGTATGCCGCGAAGCGCCATCGCCACAGGCCTGGTGGACTATGTGCTGCATCCGTCCGATATGCCCGCTCAGCTCATGGCCTATGCGGCCCACATCTTTGGCAAGATTCAGAAATCTCCATCCTACCTGAAACCCAAGGCAGAGAACGCATTTAAGAAGATCTTCATCCTGCTGCGCGCCCAGACTGGCCACGACTTTTCTCAGTACAAGCCGAGCACTATCAACCGCCGCATCGAAAGGCGCATGGCCGTTCAACAGATCAAGACAATGGAAGAATACGTCAAATATCTCCAGCAGATGCCGGCAGAAGTGGAAGCCCTCTTTCGCGACCTTTTAATAGGAGTGACCAGTTTCTTCCGTGATCCGGAGGCCTTCAAGGCGCTCGGGGAGTTGATTATCCCCAGGCTTTTTGCCGGAAAACCGGCCGGCTCCTTGATTCGCGTCTGGTCGGCGGGCTGCTCCACTGGTGAGGAAGGTTATTCCCTGGCCATCCTGCTTGCCGAACGAGCTGAGGCCATGAAAATGAGTTTAAATGTGCAAATCTTTGCCACGGATATCGACCGCCAGGCCATCGCCACAGCTCGCACTGGCCTCTATCCGGCCAGCATCGCCGCTGACATCTCAGCAGAGAGATTAGATCGCTTTTTTACGTTTGAACCTGATATTGGAGCCTACCGCATCCGCAAAGGCATACGCGACATGCTGATCTTTTCCGAGCAGGACGTGATCAGAGACCCGCCCTTCTCCAAGATCGACCTGATCAGTTGCAGGAACCTCCTGATCTATATGGGTGGGGAGCTGCAAAAAAAGCTTATTCCTCTCTTCCATTACTCATTGAATCCAGGCGGCTTTCTCTTCCT
>JAQVZT010000145.1:0-3559 GCA_028708055.1 Methanothrix sp. | reverse complement strand
GCCAAGGAAGAGTATCTCCAGACCACAAACGAGGAGCTTGAGACCACTAATGAAGAGCTCAAATCCACCAATGAGGAGATGCAGTCGGTAAATGAGGAGCTGCAATCCACTAACGAGGAGCTGGAAACCTCCAAAGAGGAACTGCAGTCTGTCAATGAAGAACTGGCCACGCTGAACGCCGAACTCCAAACAAAGGTGGCAGATCTGTCGCAGGTGAATAACGATATGAACAACCTGCTGGCCGGCACAGAAATAGGCACAATCTTTGTGGACCATCAGCTGCGCATCATGCGCTTCACACCTGCTGCCACCCGTATATTGAACCTGATCAATAGCGATGTGGGACGGCCCCTGGGTCACATAGTTACCAATCTGACGAAAGATAGCCAACTGGTACAAAATGCAAAAGCTGTTCTGGACACTCTGGTTCCTAAAGAGATCGACGTGCAGACTCAGGATGGCGGGTGGTACTCGATGCGTATTCTGCCGTATCGCACTCTGGAAAACGTGGTCGAGGGTGTGGTGATCGCCTTTGTCGACATCACCGAGGTGAAGAGGACCGAAGATGCGCTGCGGGAAACAGAGAAACTGTTCAAATGCCTGTTTGAAAACGCCCTGAACGCCGTGACTATCAACGAGATCGTCCTGGATGCTCAGGGCGAACCAGTTGACTACATAATTCTCCAAGCCAATCCTGCCTTCGAAAAGCACACAGGCTTGCTTGTAGCGAACGTCCTGGGCAAACGGATAACGCAGATTTATCCAGGCACGGAAAAAACCGATATCATAAAGATCTATGGAAAGGTTGCACTCACCGGAGAACCGACATCATTTAAAAGATTTTTTGAAAATGTTCGGCGCTGCTACAGCATCAATGCCTACCAGATAGGAAAGGGCCGGTTTGCAGTTGTTTTTGAGGAAATGGAGTCAAACAATAATGAACGAGCTGAATAAGCGATCAGAAGACGACTGCCATCCGATCCGTTCTGGAGAATTTCTGCGCGAGCATGCCGAAGAGATCGTCCGGGAAAAGGAAGCATCGTCACAAAGAGACCTTGATAGCCTGACGCCCGATGAAGCAAGGCAGATGCTTCATGAACTTCGCGTTCATCAGATCGAGCTGCAGATGCAAAACGAGGAGCTGCGCCGGTCGCAGGAAGAACTGGACAGGGTGCGAGAGCGCTATTTCGACCTGTACGACCTGGCTCCGGTGGGCTATTGCACCATAAGTGAAAAAGGTTTGATCCAAGAGGCCAACCTGACCGCAGCCACCTTGCTTGGTGTGTCCCGAAGCGACCTAGTCAAGCAGCCTCTTTCCAGGTTCATCCACAGGAATGATCAGGACATCTACTTTAGTCACAGCAGACGTCTTTTTAAGACCGGCGCGCCACAGGTGTGCGAGCTGCGGTTGGAAAAAAGGGATGCATCACTATTCTGGGCACGGCTGGAAGCGACATCCGGGCAGGATGCGGACGGTGAACAGATATGTCGCGTCGCAGTTAGTGATATCAACGAGCACAAGTTGGCAGAAAAAGAGGTACAAGCCGTCAAAACGCAGATGGAATTTATCCTCGGTGCGACCAAAACCGGGCTGGATATAATCGATGCAAATTTCAATATCCGCTACATCGACCCTGGGTGGAAAAGGGTCTACGGTGATTATGCCGGCCTCAAGTGCTACCAGTATTTCATGGATCGCAATACTCCTTGCCCAGACTGTGGTGTGGCAAAAGTGCTCCAGACCAGGTCCACCATTGTCACTGAAGATGTGCTGCCTAAGGAAAATTCCCGTCCTATTCAGGTTACGACTATTCCATTCCAAAATGATGCCGGTGAGTGGCTTGCGGCCGAGGTCAATGTGGATATCACCGAACGTAAGCGCGCAGTAGAGGAGCTGCGACTGGCCAATAGGAATCTGGAGATTGCCATTGAACAATCCAAAGAATCGGCCAGAAAGGCCGAGAAAGCCAGTGCTGCAAAAGGCGAATTCCTGGCCAATATGAGCCATGAGATTCGTACTCCCTTGAACGGCGTCATAAGCATGACCGGAATTCTGCTGGACATGGATCTAAATGAGGAGCAGCATGAATATGCGGAAATTGCCCATATCTGCGGCGAGATGCTTCTATCACTCATAAACGACATATTGGACTTCTCCAAGATTGAAGCCCGCAAACTCGATCTGGAAAAGCTGAACTTCGATCTGCGCACTGTTCTGAAAGATACTGTAGACATATTGACCCTGGATGCGAATGAGAAGGGGCTGGAAATGGTCTGTCGAGTTGAGGAAAACGTTCCATCTCAGCTGAGGGGCGATCCTGGAAGACTGCGTCAGATTCTTATCAACCTGGGCAGCAATGCAGTAAAATTTACAGATAATGGAAAGATAGTTGTCCATGCAGGCCTGGAGAGAGAAGACGAACGAACTGCCACAATTCGCTTTTCTGTCAGAGACACTGGCATCGGCATCCCGGCAAATTTGCAGAGTGCTCTCTTCTCGCCTTTCACTCAGGTGGACGGTTCAACAACACGCAAATACGGCGGAACTGGTCTCGGGCTTGCCATATCCCGACAGCTCGCCGAGCTGATGGGAGGAAAGATCAGCCTGGAAAGCGAGGACGGCAAAGGTTCTATCTTCCGGTTCACAGCGGTGTTTGACAAGCATCCGACCAAGTCTGAACTGGAATATAAAGGATTCACCGAAATTGGGGGTGAAGGCGAGAATGAAACCCCTCCCACCAAGCCTGGTATTATAAAGAACGACAAGCATAAGATACCCATCCTGATTGTGGAAGATAATCCTGTAAATCAGAGAGTGGCCCAGGTCATGCTAAGAAAGATGGGCCTAGACTCGGATATTGTGGCTAATGGTCTTGAAGCTGTTAATGCGCTCCAAACGATTCCCTACGACCTGGTTCTGATGGACTGCCAAATGCCAGTGATGGACGGTTTCAAAGCCACTCGTGTCATCCGTCAGCAAGGATCGAAGGCGAAAAACCCGCTCATTCCCATCATTGCCATGACTGCCTCCGCTATGCAGGGTGATAGAGATAAGTGCATTGAGGCAGGCATGAACGATTTTATTGCCAAACCTGTCCTGAAAAGAGAACTGGCGAAAGTGATCGCCAAGTGGCTGTCAATAACAGTTGTCTGATCGATAAGATAATCTCCTGGCAGTTTTAATATAGATATTATTACTGGAAAGAAGGCCCGCAATTGAAAGGCAAAGACGATCGATCTGCAGACGGCAAACCTTCGAAAGGCTTTGGAAATCATCTGCGTAAGCGCGCCGAAGAGACCTTCCGGAAAAAGCGATCCCTTCGCCAGAAGGCCAAGGAGCCCTTCTCGTTCCATGAAATCCGACTGATGCGCGTCAGACCGAGATGGTGATTATGACAAGAAAAATCGCGTCGAACTTACCATTGCCAGATATGGACGAGATGATCCAATTCTGGTTCGACGTTTCCAGTCTGCTCCGGAGAGATGAGGTACGTGAAAAGGAATGTTACCAAAGTTCTTCTAATTGAAGATAATGAGATCGATGCCAAGCTCATCAAAG
>JAQVZT010000144.1 GCA_028708055.1 Methanothrix sp. | reverse complement strand
TGCCCTTCCTTTCTGCCGCCATCTTCTTTATGGCCTGCTGTACCGTGGCCTCCGGGCGCACTGTGGCAATGGGATAGCTCATCAGATCTCGAACCTTCATAGCCAACCACAATCCTGCTATCAGGCTCCTTTATGTGGCTACTGGCGGATAAAACTAATGCACGCTATGACTCTTGCAATTGGAATTGAACGCGAAATGAAGAGCTCAGATCGAAGAGCGGATCGAAACCCGATTGAGATCAGATCGAAAGCATTTAAAAGAGCTTATCTGGAAAAAGGAAAATCGAGTGGGATAGCTCCATTCAGAGAACGCCCCACTCTATCTCCAGACCCACCGCAGGCTGCTCCAGGCCGAAGCTCTTCAAGACCAGTGGATGCAGCTCACCAAAGCAGCCGATCTTCCGACCTCCGGCGAGCAGATCCCCGCCCCGCCCAGGAATAAGCGCTCCGTCCTGAGAGGGCACTATCTCAGCGGCGATCGCCAGCTCCCGCAGCACAACGTCCAGGACGGAGCGAATCTCCGAGAAATCGGCGCCGCTATGAATGCTGGCTGCCGCCAGATGCATGCGGGTCTTCTTCTCTACCACCACATCGCCCACGGCAAATATCCTCTGGGGCAGAGGATGATGCTGGTTCATGGCGAAGATCTCCAGGAGGCTGGAGAGAAGGGAGGTGCGAAGAATGGTATGCAGCTCGCTGATGGGATGCATCACATGCACTGCACCCGCGCACTGCCTCCGCATCCACTGGAAATGGACCTTCTCATTGGTGAGGGTGAAAGGCATGGTCTCCAAGTATCCCAGGCCTGCCATGACAGCGCGAATCTCGCCCTTGGCAAGCTCCGAAGGATGGGCGCGGCCTACAGTCACAGTTCCGGGAAGCCGGGCATCCAGACGATCAAAGCCATAAGCCTTGGCAGCGTCCTCGAATATGTCCCAGCTATGCATCACGTCCGCCCGGTAGGCTGGAACCAGAACGTCCACGTCCACCCTGTTTCCACTGGCCGCCGCCCCAAAGCGCATCCTGCGCAGGCACTCGGCCAGCTCCTGAGCGGAGATGTCAAATCCGATCAGCCTGTTGGCCTCTGCGGCGCTCACCGTCCAGGAGGAAGGAAGCAAGTTAGGTGAGACGAAATCGCCCTCGCTTCTCTTGACCAGAACGCTCTCGATCTGTCCGCCTCTCTCTGCCAGGCTGGTCACCACGATGTTCAGGGCCTTGTAAACCATGCCGTCCATTCCCGTGACATCGATGAACAGATCCTGGGTCTCCTCGGTTACCGAGGTCAGCTCGCCATTGATGATCGGCGGGAAGGACAGCACATGATCCCTGGCATCCACGATGAGAGGATAGCGCTCGCATCCTTTGAGGATATGGCCATAGCCCTTGCCCTTGGGGTGCTTCTCCAGGATCTCATGCATGCTCATCTCTTCTGAATAGTCCAGGGGCACGAACTTTCGCTCCGGATCCTCGCCGAAGTAGCGGAACGGCGGGGTGACCCGGGAGATATCGTGCACCCCTATGGCCACCTTGCGCCTGTTCCTGCCCAGGCCCCAGTGCAGATCCTCTTGCAGGCCCATCAGCGACTCAATGGCCTCGCTGGTAAATGACAGGCCCCGCACCACAGCGCAGCCGATGATGGGGCGCACTGCCTTGACAGATTCCTCCACCTGCAAGACGATGGGGCCCGGCTTTACTCCGTACTCCACCAGGCCAGTCTTCAGGCCTAAAAAGCCCTGCATGGCCCTGGCCACGCCCTCGGCGCTGTAGAGATCGGGCCGATCCGGGAAGAACTCCACGTCGACATACTCCTCCTCAGCCCTCTTTCCAATGTCTGCACCCATCATGGCCAGGCGGCCCATGATGGTATCTCGAGAAGCTCCAATCAGTCTCTCCATATCATCGTAATAAATTCTTACAACCGGCATTGACTAAACCCCCTCAAAACTTGATGGATACCGGCGTCTCCCGCAGCCATTCGATATCCGACTGGTATAGCAGCCTCAGGTCTTTGAGCCCCAGCTTGAGCATGGCCACCCGGGAAACACCCAGGCCCCAGGCCAGCACGGGATGCTCGATACCAAAGGGCGCAGTAACCTCCTTTCTGAAGACTCCCGCTCCGCCCAGCTCCACCCATCCCAGGCCCTCGATGAAGACCTCCGGCTCAACCGATGGCTCGGTGTAGGGGAAGTATCCAGGCCGGAACCTGACCTCCTCAAATCCCATCTTGTTGTAGAACTCCTTGAGTATGCCCAGGAGATTGGAGAACGTCACATCCCTGTCCATCACTATGCCCTCCAGCTGCTCGAACTCCGGGGTGTGGGTGGCGTCAATGGCCTCCCGCCGGTAGACGCGATCTATTCCAAAGGCCTTGACCGGCGGCTCGGGGTGGTCGGCAAGATACTTGATGGTAACACCCGTAGTATGGGTTCGCAGTACCTCCTGGCGGGCCACCTCCGGCCTCCAGCATCCGCCCCAGCCCGATGATCCGGCTCCTCCGCGCTCATGCATCTCCTTAACACGAGTGTAGTCGGGAATGTCGGCCAGGCTGTCCAGGTAGAAGGTATCCTGCATCTCCCTGGCGGGATGATCCTGGGGCTGGAAGAGAGCATCGAAGTTCCAGAAGCTGGACTGCACGATCTGGCCCTTGATCTCCACAAAGCCCATCTCCAGCATGATCGACCGCATGAAATCGATGATCCTCTGGTAGGGGTGAATCTTGCCTGGGATGATGCGGTCGGCGGCGAGGGTTACGTCGTAGGGTCGAGCGCGGTAAGACGAGCCCATATAATCCAGATACAGGACGCCATCCGCATCTCTCCACGAACCGGTTTTGATCATATCGGATGTTAGGGTCGGCATCTCCTTGGCTGCGGCCACACCTATTCCAGAAGACGCGCATTTCTTTCCTTCCACTGTGATCTCATAGCGCCACTCTTTGCTCTTGCTGCCTGTTACCAGCCCCCGGCTCCTGAGATCGGCCAGGCCCTTTTTATCCAGATCTGCGCTGCTCTTCGCCCCGGCCAGCAGAATATCCAGTATCTCCTCATCCTTTCCCTTGGGCGCGCTGCCCGTAGGCTTGATCACGCCTGCCTGGATGGTCGCCCATCCCTTCTTCCTCAGCCATCCCAGAGCGATCTTGTGGGACGGGTCCTTTAGTTCAGACACCGCTTTGCCTGCGCCAAGGGAAAAAAATAGTGCCCTTTCCGGAAGATCTTCCTGAGCATATTTCCTGCCCTCTTCCGTAAGAGAGACGGACTCCACCACCGACTTGGTCACCTTGAGAAATCCCTGCTCCTCCAATGCATCTGCCGTGGCTCGAACCGCTTCCACCTTCATCTTCATCAAATCCGCTATGCTCTGCGGATCACAGTGACCCTGCAATATCGATTTTAGAACTTTGACATCGTTTTCCGATAACATAACACCATCCCACAATCGGGCGGATCAGAGCAAGGCTCTCCTGCCCCTTCGCCCCGTTCAAAAGAAAGAAAAGACTAAATTCCCGAAGATGCCCGAAGCTAGCCTCTCCGGCTTTAATAGCCCGATTTTACGATTGACAAATGAACATTTCCTAGTCTTACCAGGCACGGTTTTTTTGGTTAGATTTATGATTTATAAACCTGTCGAATAACAGAAAAAGAGCGAAAAGAGCGAGAAATGAAAGAAGAAAAGAAGAGGATTCACTTCCGCCAGGAATCGCTCTCCAGCTCGTCCAGCGCCACCAATACGCCACCGACAGCCATCTGGAAGAATTGCTTTCCCTTCTCAGGGGTCGCCGGTTCGGGATTGCCCATGATGCCGTTGCCCATGAGGTGGCGCACATCCTTCATGATCATAAACCGCGGCCTATTGGGAAAATGCTTCTCAGGCGTTCCCCTGACCAGATGGGGACGGATGACCATCATGAGAGAGGTCTCGATCTCTCCTGCATGCCCGTCATGCGGAGTCTGTACTGCTTTGTCGTCGATCAGGTCGAATAACGAGACCAGGCTCACAGAGAGATCGCGCTCCTCCACCGCCATCTGACAGGCTTCTTCGAGGGCGGCCATGTGCTGCCCGCCTGCGTGCCCGGTCAAAATCAGGACCCTTGCAAATCCGCTCTCATAAAAAGAGAGCAGCAGATCGCGGGCATAGGCGCGCAGGGCATCGTGCCCCACGGTGATTGTGCCGGGAAACCTCCGCGTGCTGCGACAGACTCCATAATGAATGGGCGGAGCCAGGAAGACCTGCCGCACCTCAGCGACGGCCCGCGCCACCTCCATAGCCTGAATAGTATCGGTTATCGTAGGAAGGTGCGGCCCGTGCTCCTCAGTCGCACCAACCGGCAGGATCACAGTCTGCGTCTCCCGCAGGCCTGCCTCGATCTCCGGCCAGCTCATCTCCTCCAAGAGCTTCATGCGGTGATGACAGCTCCGGAGAGGACGTACTCCTCAGGCACCTTCAATTCATAGGTCTTGTCGCCAATAGTGAGCTGATAGCCGCTCATCGGTTTGGTATCGAAATTGGTGCCGCTGGCAATCGGCCCTTCCGTAGAGTAGGGCAACACCAGAACGAACCGGCCGCTGGCGTCAGTGGTGTTGGACTGCTTGTAGAGGAACGCCCGGTTCTGATTGGTCATGATTGGCACTGCCGCGGTTACCTTGGTCCCTGGCGAAGCTGTTCCGATGACCACCGCACCCGGCACATGCTCGAAGGTCTTGACGAACTTCTGGCCTGCGGTTATTGTATTCTCCGACTCGTGCACCAGGCGGTAATGCTGCAGGGCATCGAGCGGGAAGGCAGGGTTTGCAGGGCTCATGGCCGCGATTTCGGCATTGTCCCCTTTATCTCTGCTCGTCTTGACGAACTCCTCCAGCTCAGTGCGGTTGCGGGAGATCATGGGCGCTTCCGTCAGCACAGGAACCATGAATCCATTTCCTGCGTCTCTAGCCCGATAAGCCAGTCCCACGCCCATATCTCCAGCAGTCTCGCTTCCATCGAAGAAGTACAAACGAGCCGCCATGGTCTTGAAGTAAGGCTCGCGCCAGATCTGCACCGGAACCCAGCTGTCTCCCTGCTGCTGGTAGACACCGGCCATGTAAATGGAGGCCGGAATAGAGCTCCAGGCGGCCATGGCATGGAACTTGCCTACTGCCATAGGCTGATCGATCATCACATACTTGGTGTTCATATACCGGGAACGGTTCTGATCCAGGCCAGCCAGGACTGCTTCCGCCTGGCTCTCATTCTCCGCCAGGAAGAAGGGAGAGGAGCCCGAGATATTTTGGGTCACGCTGCCGATTCCCTGCTGGAAAGGATTGGCATTGGGAATCCTGTGGCCCACGCATTCAATGAGATGGCCGTAATCCCACCAGGACATGATGCCGTAAGCTGCATCCGGGTAGCTATACTTGCCGCCGGCGGGGCGAACATACTTCTCATAGAGGTCCAAGCCGGGCTGCGGGGTATTATTCTGCAGCCATGCCGTCGAGGTCAGCCAATCGGAATCCGGTCCTCCGGCACTTTGAGCATACACTATGCTCCAGCTGAGACTTGGCGAGATGATGAACAGAAATACCAGGACAGCCGCTACTATGGTCTTTAAATTGGAAGTGACCAGCTTGACCGGGTCCTTGACGGCATTCAGGTTAAGGTCAGTTATGCCAAATCTGTCAAGCAGCCAGGCCACCAGAAATCCGGTGAGAACGGCTACGTTTATCGCATAATAATAGGTGAACCTGTTCTGGGCAAGAGCCATAACGAGAATAACCAAAGACCAGGTTAAGATCATTATTTCACCCGGCTTTTGGTATCTGACATTTCTGGCCAGCAGCAAGGCAATCGCGATCAAAGCCAGCGCAAAAGTTGTAAACAAGATTGCCAGAACCTCGGGCAAACGGAAGACCGCAGTCGGATCGGGACTGTAGCCTATGCCCGGAAACGAGGATATGACGCTTGAGAAGGAAAGCTGCCCTCCACTGGAGAACAATGCTGCCGCTTCACCAACCGTTGCCGCGCCGCCCGTTCTCTGCTGGAATATGCTCAGGCCGGACAGAAGAGGCTTGGTAAACTGTGGAAGGGTAAAGTAGAGTATGGTAGTGCTCATAGCCACCAGTCCCGCCAATGCCCCTGGATAATAGTAGCTCTCAAATCCCTTCTCTTTGATAAACCTGGACAGGAAAGCAAAGAAGATGACAGCCACAACTCCCATGAGAAGTATGGTTGGCTGGAAGAGACTGTAGAGGTAATTATTGAAACCGTAGTAGGAATCGACGAAGGGAAGAACCAGCAGCGTGGCCACGAAGAATGTTATTGCTCCGGATACGCCCAGATATTCCACATTCTTGCCTCGCATGTGGTCAAAGATGCTCTGAAGCATGATGAAGAGCAGAATTATTCCCTCGAAGAGAAATCCCGACGACCAGGCATCTATGTAGAGGCCCAGAGACACTCCGGCCAGAACAGAATAGATGAGTGGTCTCTTAAAAGCAGACCAGTTCCTCTGCACAGCCGAGAAGCTCATGCTCTTTCCTGAGCCGAGGGCAAGCAGCAGAAACATCATTGTGAGACTGC